>NZ_CAJQUC010000005.1:0-166699 GCF_907163155.1 Candidatus Accumulibacter sp. ACC012 | reverse complement strand
AGCGCGGCCCCTCGGGTGTCGAACCGCCGGATCATGAACCCCGCGCCACAGCTATGTTGCCGCATGTGCTCGACTTGAGGGAGCAACTGGAAAAAAAACGGCCCTCGCTAGATCCAGTCAAGGACGGCGACGTGAGAGAAACTTTTCGGTGCGCAGTTCGATGGGTACCGGCAAGATTTCGGCAAAACGAGCGACGACCTGCGGGATGCGAAACGAGTCGAAGTCAGAACAGCGCCACGGAAGACCCGCTCGGATTCGTGCTCTGGAAAAACGCCGCAGAACGAGCTTTCTGCCTTCGACGGGGGGCAGGGCGCCCAGGGTGGAATATCGAGTGTCGGTCGATGAGTTCGGACGGCTCGGCAAGCACTCGACATCCACGCGGAGGTTGGATCTGCGTTTCCCCACCACAGAGAACGAGATCGCGCAATCGATGGGCGCCCATCCCTGCAAGTTGGTGAACTACTGGATGCTACCGGCTTCGTTCGGGTCGCCGAAAAAGCAAAATGTCGACGTCGCTTGGCAACTTCCACGATCAGGGAGATTCTCAAGAAATCGCACGCCCGAAGTGTCCGATTATTCACGTGCGGCAAATTCACGCAGCCCGTCCAACTACTAGGGGGGACAGATCCATCTCGACGATGCAGTCAGGCCTTGAGCGACTCTATACGGGCGAGCTCAGGAGCAGTGGGGGAACGCCGATGCTGTCGCCAGGATCGACTGGAAGAGCGCAGGCCTTGCGCTTCCAGGCAAGAGCAATGAATGGCGGACTTCAACCCCCAGAAGCCTGCGCGGCACTTTTCGATGGCTGCCGAACCAATCGCTAGCAAAGTACACGGCGGTGGCCGGGCAATTGCGCGGGCTGGCGGGTCTGTCGGCATGCTGACGCGCGAATCACAGATTTTCCTGCAAGCGAGCCAAGCAGCGAGCCGGAGGACGGAGACCGGCGCGTCGAGACACATCGAAGCACGCAATCCGCCGAGCGCCTTGCCGCCAAGAAGAAAAAGGACTCGCGGCCGCAGATTCGCATCGCGGCGAGTGATGGCGGCCGGTTGTCGTCATAGGGATGGCGCGACCGGAAAACCATGGCGACGCTCTAGTCACCGAGTCACGAACCCGGAGAAGCTAATGCATGATGCGCCCATGGTCATAACGGTCAGGTCGACCAAAGCCGGAGCAGCGCTTCCATTGCCGAATAGCTGACGCAGAACCGACCCAGGTCGAGGTTGTGCATGCTCTCGAGGGCGTTGATCCAGCCCTTCGCGAGTCGGCTCCTTGCCGGTTTCTGCGGAATTCGCTTCGACCAGCACTCTGGCCATCGCATAGCTCGAGGCAATAGTAGGAAGGATTCCTGCGGACCGATAAACTTATGTATTACTAGTTGCGCCAGCCGCGGCGTATCGCTCCACGGCGACGCTGCCTGCGAGATGCCCCGGATGCCGCGCGCCGCATCGCCAAGCTCCTGCACAGAATCGGCGCGCCAAAACGGAGAAAGGGTCATGACTGCGGCAGTGATCGGCCATTATTCAGGGCCGGACCAAAAAGCTGCGTGGGTTGTAAGCTACGTCACCCATTGATCACCGCGGCGGCTTGACCGCGGCGCTCTGCTGCACGGCCTGAGCGACTCGGACGAGTTGCGCTCGACGGTCGCAACCGACCGACGGCGTCAGTTGATGCCTTCTTCGTGCGCTGCACCACGCCTCCAGCCGAATTGCCAAAACCATCGTTTGGTACAGAACGGCAATGTTCTTGATGCCCAGCGAAACAGATGATGGACCAGGGCTTCTGTTTCGTTTCGCGTAGCTGCGCACGGAGATGAACATGTAACAGATGTTCGGATGCCCTTTCGTCGACTGACGGATCGAAATCCAACACCGAAGGGCCCCTATCAGCGGCAGCGGGCCAATCCCGAAAGGCTCGTTCATGGCGGCGGTCGTCGGGCTCGCCCCGTAGGAGCGAGCAAGGCGAAGAATTTTCCGTGTTGATCAAGGCGTGGTATTAGCCACCGCAGAGCTCGGTCTCGTAGCGTCGGCAAGACCCGCAGGCGACAAAGATTCTGCCGTCGATCGGGCCAGGTTCATTGATTGACGGAAATAGCCTGGATGACGCGCTTAATCCAGTCCGTAAGGCGCCATTGGGGCAGAAAACGGCGCCGTCATGCCAATCAGGATGCTTATGGCGGTTCACCCAGCTCGCCGCAAGGACGCCTACCAAAGCAACTCAACAGAGCGACAGCAGCACCTTTGCAAACCTCCTACGCAGACCCTCCTCCTGGTGCGAGTCCAGTCGGCTGTGGACAGTTCGACCAAACAAGGAAGGATTGCAAGGGAAAAAATGACAGGCGGCTTACATGGACTGCCAAGAAACGAGTCGAAGAATCTATTGCAAGCTTATGGAATTGGCATTCCGGAGACAAGGGCCGCTCGACCCCCGTTTCGCAGAAGCGCAGGACAAGCCGGCCACAGGCCTGCGCTGACCCGCACACCGGAAAAGCGCGATCAGGTCGCCGCGAAGAAGTCGCGCACCGATCATCAGGATTTGGCGCGAGGATTTGACGGCCCGAGTTTTCCTGCGCTCGACTATTCGAGTTCGCGCAGCAACTCCTTCTGACGGTCGGTCAGATGAACCGGCGTTTCGACCACACGTGACACAGCAGGTCCATGCGCATGGTAGCACACTCTGATGACTTTTCGGCAAGACGAAAACCTTATCGGATGGTTTCCGCAGGAATAATGACCTTAGCCGCACCGTAAAAGGGTCGGGATTCAATAGCGCACCGAGAGCGGCGGTCGTAAAGCTGATCGGCATTTCACAACTGCAGATCGCTCTGCTTCACGTGGAAAAAGGGGGTGCGCCTTGAGGTGAATCTGGACGTAGAGGTCTCCCGACGACCCACACGTTGAAGCCGTGCTCACCCTCGCCAGAGAGCCGTATGCGCTCGCCCTAGTCTCCGACTCGCGACGGGATGATTCTTGAACGGCGCAGCGTCTTGTGTGCGTACACGACCCGCGCCCTGACAGGGAGAGCAGGGGTCGGCAATGAACACGAACCGGTGCATGGAAATTCGGACCAGTTTGCTGGATCGGAAAAAAGCCTGCTGCAAAACGCGAACTGGGCACTCCAACTGACAGGTCGGGCAGTCTTCGGCTGCGTGACCGGGACTTGGCGACGCTACGAGGCAGCAGCGCAGACCTCCATGGTCGGAATGCGAATTTGGTTTCGGTGCAAAAGCCAGCCTGCTCGAGGGGTGACCTCTTCGAGGTTGTTAGCGCAGGTCGCGCGCGATAGATATTCGAACGCCGCCGCCCCGCGACACGCGAGACTCGCGAAAAATACCGCCAAGGCGTCGGGAAACCGCCAGGGCCACCGCCGCCATGAATGAATGGGGAGTACGCACTACCGGCGTGACCGATTGGTCGTAGGCGCACCGCTGCTGAGGGTCGGAGAGTAATCGTAGGCTTCCGTGGCTTCCTTGAACTGATCATCGGCATTGGGCTTATTCGGATTGCGGTCCGGATGGTGCTTTCATCGCCAGCTTGCGCTAGGATCTTCTATATCGACGGAGCGGTCGCGAGTGACGCCCGAATGTCGTAAAAAGTCGCGTTTAGCCATCGTTCTCAAGCACGTGTGGGGGAGCGAGGCGCATTATACAGCCCCGCCCGCAGCAGGATGACTAATTCTGTCTTTGACTTCGTGAACTCCGGCATCGACAAGTCGCGTCGTCCTTTCTCGCCATTCACCCGCGGCAATCCGCTCCGGAGCATTTCCTGATCGGCCGCGCCGCCAGCAGTATCGGCCTGCTGCTTGGCGTACATTTTCTCGCCAAGTTTTTGCGCGCCACACCAGTGCCGAAGAGGCCTCGGTTTTTGCCTGATGCTCGCGACGTCGTCGCCACGAATGGATTCTTCCGGCTTCTTCATGCAGCCTTCATGCAAGCCCTTCTCGTCATCGATAAGTCCTTGCCGTACTCGGCAGCGACTCTTGACCGAGATGGATCATGCGTCGCACTGATGACGCCGTATCGGCAGTCGTTGCGCCTTGCGGTTCCTTTCGGCGTGCACTTCGGCATCCGGCAGCAGTGCGCTGCAATTCTTCCTCGCTAGACCGGAAGAGGGGATCTGGATTTCCGTGATCTGTTCTCCTTGCCGGTCGCATTGTACATTCGCCGCAGACATGCAGAATGACGTTGGAGTCGATACGAAAGTGGACTTCGATCTGTGGAATGCCACGCGGCGCCGCGGGATGTCCGCGAGGTTTGAAACGGTCCGAGGGCTCTGGTTGCCGTTGGCCATTTCACGTCGCCCTGCAGAAATGAATGGTGAACCGCCGATTGCCGTCATCGGCCGTCGAGAAACATGGTTACGCCTTAGTAGGGATGGTGGGTGTTCTTCTGATCAGCTTGGTTATCACGCCGCAAGCGTTCGCGATACTCAGCGGGACAGCGGCGTCACGTCGGCAACAGGACATCCTTGACCTCGCCCTGCAGCACGCCGCCCTGAATGGGCGGCACCGACGGCGACGGCTTCATCCGGATTGACGTCGCGGCGCGGTTCCTTGCCGAAGAAAGCATTCACTTTTTCCTGCACCTTCGGCATCCGCGATGGCCACAGACCCAGGATCACGTCGTCGATGTCGCCTATCTTGCAGCGGCATCCTTGAGGGCGATACGACAGGGCTCGATGGTACGGTCGACCAGTTCATCGACCAGAGCTTCGAACTTGGCGCGGGTGATCTTCAAGGTCAGATGCTTGGGTCCGGAACTGTCGGCCGTGATGTACGGCAGGTTGATTTCGGTCTGCTGGCCGGAAGAGAGTCGATCTTGGCTTTCTCGGCAGCATCCTTGAGGCGCTGCAGCGCGAGCACGTCGGCCCTTCAGGTTGAACCCCCGACTCTTTCTTGAACTCGTCGATGATGTAGTCGATGAGGCGTTGATCGAAGTCTTCACCGCCGAGGAAGGTGTCGCCGGTTGGTGGACAAGACCCTCGAACTGGTGCTCACCTTCGACCTGCGCGATTTCGATGATCGAACGTCGAAGGTGCCACCGCCGAGGTCATAGACCGCGATCTTCTTGTCGCCCTGCTTCTTGTCCATCCCGAAAGCCAGCGCCGCGGCGGTCGGCTCGTTGATGATGCGCTTGACTTCCAGCCCGGCGATACGACCGGCGTCTTTCGTCGCCTGACGCTGGCTGTCGTTGAAGTAGGCGGGCACGGTGATCACCGCTTCGGTCACTTCCTCGCCGAGGTAGTCCTCAGCGGTCCTCTTCATCTTGCGCAGCACTTCGGCGGAAACCTGCGGCGGAGCAATCTTCTTGCCGCGCACCTCGACCCAGGCGTCGGCATTGTCAGCCTTGAGAATCTTGAAAGGCATCAGCGCGATGTCTTTCTGCACTTCCTTCTCTTCAAAGCGGCGACCGATCAGGCGCTTGATCGCGTACAGCGTGTTGGTTGGATTGGTGACTGCCTGCCGCTTGGCTGGCGCACCGCAGAGAATTTCGTCGTCCTCGGCGTAAGCAACGATCGACGGCGTGGTGCGCGCACCTTCGGAGTTTTCGATAACCTTCGGCTTGCCGTTTTCCATAACGGCAACGCAGGAGTTGGTTGTGCCCAGATCAATGCCGATGATCTTGCCCATAGCAGAATCCTTTCAATATTTCGGTAAATTGTGACGACATCCGCCCACTGGCTGAATGTCTGTTGACAAACCCAAACTGGGGCTTATCGCAGGAATTTCAACCCTCGGCCTTGGCCTTGGCGACGACAACCATCGCCGGACGCAACACGCGCTCGGCCAGCAGATAGCCCTTCTGCAAGACCGTAACCACAGTGTTCGGCTCCTGCTCCGATTCGACGACGCTGATCGCCTGGTGAAGGTTCGGATCGAACTTCTCGCCGAGCGGATTGACTTCTTTCAACGCCGACTTCTCGAAAGCGGCGACCAGTTGCTTGAGGGTGACTTCGCTTCCCGCGCGCAGGCTGTCGACGCTCTGCGTGTCGGTCGCCAGCGCGATTTCCAGGCTGTCCCTGACCGCCAGCAGTTCGCGAGCGAAGCGCTCGATGGCGAACCTGGCAGCCTTGGCGATATCCTCCTGGGCTCGCCGGCGCACGTTCTCGGTTTCCGCTTTGGCACGCAACCAGGCATCGTGATGCTCGGCGGCTTTCAGCTCGGCTTGACGCAAGGCGTCTTCAAAACTCGGCGCACGGCCTTCCGCAGGCGCGCTTTCGGCAATCACTTCAACAGGCTCCGTGGCTTCGGGCGCCGCGTTGCTCTCGTCAGGCGGTGTGTCGTTTACTTGCATAGATGATGATCTCCCAGAAACTGCAGGCAGGTTGGGGCGAGTTTTTCGATTTCAAGGGCTTTTTATCTGCTTGAGGAGGTGGAAGGCCACCGCAATTCGCGCATAATTGCTCATTCAGCGCCTTGTTTCCCTAGCAGCATCTCAATTGTCTCTAGTCCCCCCAACAGGACTTGGTACTCGCATGACGGAGAAAATCGGCAAATATCAGATTATTCGCACGCTCGGCAAGGGTGCGACAGCGGTCGTCTATCTGGCCCAGGATCCGGACGCAACTCGTCAGGTCGCCATCAAGCTGATCCGCTTTGGCAAGGATAGCGCAGCGATGTCACGGCGCTTGCGCAAGATCTTCCAGACCGAGGACGCGATCGGCCGACGGCTCAATCACCCCAACATCGTCAAGGTGTACGACGCCGTCGTCGAGAAAGACCAAGCCTACCTGGTCATGGAATTCGTTGACGGCGGAGCGCTCGACCGCTTCTGCTCGATCAACCGCCTGCTCCCGATGCACCGCGTCATCGGCATCATTTTCAAGTGCTGCCTGGCGCTTGATCACGCTTTCCACCAGGGCGTCGTCCATCGCGACATCAAGCCGGCCAACATTCTGCTCGACGCCGACGACAATCCGCGCATCACCGACTTCGGCCTGGGGCTGAACCTGCACAAGGACATGGGCCAGGACTCGACCTTCGTCATGGGCGTCGGCTCACCCGCCTATATGTCTCCCGAACAGGTCAAGAACTACCCGCTCAATCACAAGACCGACCTCTACTCCTTGGGCGTACTACTGTTTCAGCTACTCACCGGGCGGCTACCGTACCGTGCCAACAATCCTGCGACGCTGGTCTACAAGATCGTCAACATGGATGCGCCGTCGGTTTGTGCGCTGAACCCCAACCTGCCGGCTGGCCTCGATGCAATCATCAAGAAATCTCTTGAAAAAGACCTCTACAGCCGCTACCGCAATGGTGCCGCGTTCGCCAAGGATCTCTCGGCGGTGCGTTACCAGATGCTCGACGAAGACCAGACCCAACAGGATCTGACCCACTTCGAAAGGCTGCGCAAGCTCGACTTCTTCGTTGAATTCGAGGATATCGAGCTCTGGGAAGTGCTGCGCATCAGCAGGTGGCGGGAGATATCGGAGAAGGTCACCCTGATCCGCGAAGGCGACAATCACCGCAAGTTCGGCGTGATCATTGACGGCTTCGTCGAAGTATCAAACAACGGGCGGGTCATCTGCCGACTGGGTTCGAGCGACGTGATCGGCGAAATGGCTTTCATGCATCCCACTGACACCCTGCGGCACGCCACCGTAGTCACTCTGGAAGCCACGCTATTCCTCGAAATCAACAGCGCGGCGCTGGAATTGGCTTCCGACGAACTGCGCGAACGCTTCAACAAAGTTCTCGTGACCAATGTGCTCCGCCGCTTGCGCGAAGCCAACAAAGTCCTCGCCAAGCTTGGCCAGACCGCCGTCCAGGGCAGCCTTTCGGCCTCCTCTCTAGGACTGACGCCGCCGCTGCAATTGCTCTAGACAGAAATTTGGCACGGCGCGCTGTCGATGTCGCGGAAGCGTATTGAGAGGATGGATGGCACCGGGCGCGCTGGCGCCGCCCTCAGGATGACGCTCCCAGAGCCTTGGCACGCAGGGCGCTGAGTTCCAGGCCGGCCGCCTCCGGTGCGAGTTGCGTCGGCCAGCCGCGCAGCTGCGTTTCGGCAATGTCGGCCAGGGCGCGAATCCAGTCGTCGCGGTCGTTGAGGCACGGCAGGTAGTGGAACTCCTTGCCGCCGCCGCCGAGGAACTCGGCGCGCCCTTCGATGGCTATCTCTTCGAGCGTCTCCAGGCAGTCGGCAGGGAAACCCGGACAGATCACATCGACCCGCTGCACACCCTCTTTACCGAGCGCCTTCAAAGTCGGCGCGGTATACGGCTGCAACCACTCGGCGCGACCGAAGCGCGACTGAAAGCAGATCTGATAGCGCCCCGCAGCAAGACCAAGCGCCTCGGCCAGCAAGCGGCCACTCTTCTGGCACTCGCAGTGGTAGGGATCGCCTTTGTCCAGGGTGTAGCGCGGCAGCCCATGAAAACTCATGATCAGCCGATACGAATCGCCCGGCTGCCCACTGCTCGCCCAATGCTCGCGAACACTGGCCGCGAGCGCCGCGATGTAGCCGGGATGGTCGGCGAAACTCCGGACCGAGCGCACTTCCGGCTGGTTGCGAACACTTTGTAACCAGCTGCAGGCGGCATCGATGGCGGTGGCGGTGGTACTTGCCGCGTACTGAGGGTAGAGCGGCAGCAGCAGAATCCGCGTACAGCCTGCGGCCTTGAGTCGCGAGAGGGTTGCCGCAATCGACGGCTCGCCGTAACGCATGGCGTAGTCGACGACCACCTGATGCCCTGCCTGTCCCAGGAAACCACGCAGCAGCTTCGCCTGCCGCTCGACATACACTTTCAGCGGCGAGCCAGCGGCCGTCCAGATCGACGCGTATTTTTCGGCCGACCGTCGCGGTCGCACTCTGAGAATGATCCCATTCAGGATCAGCCACCAGAGCGGGCGTGGAATCTCGACGACGCGCGCGTCGGAAAGAAATTCCTTGAGGTAGCGTCGCACCGCCGGCGCCGTCGGCTCGTCGGGTGTGCCGAGATTGATCAGCAAAACGGCAGTTCTTGCCGGCGAACCATGACCGTAAGCCGGCTCGGGGAGATAACGAGGCATCAGGAATTGGCCTGGTAAGAGAGCGCGGAAGAAAGTAGTTTGGCGGTGATATCGACGATCGGAATGACGCGGTCGTAGGCCATGCGGGTGGGACCAATCACACCCACCGAACCGACGATCTGACCGTCGACCTCGTAAGGCGCGGTAACCACACTGCATTCATCGAGGGGTGCCAGGCCCGATTCGCCGCCAATAAAGATCTGCACGCCGTCGGCGCGATGCGACAGATCGAGCAACTGCATCAGCGAAGTCCGCTGCTCGAAGAGGTCGAACAACTCGCGCAGCCGCTTCATGTTCGACGAGAACTCCTCGACTTCGAGCAGATTACGCTCACCCGAGATGATATAGCGCTCGTCCGTGCCCTTCATCGCCTCGTCACCGGCGGCCAGCGCGGCGGCCATCAGCGACTGCAGATCGCCACGCAAGCGCAGCAGCTCCTCCTGGACACGCAGGCGAATATGCTCGAAATCGCCACCGATGAAATGCTGGTTCAGGTAATTGGTTGCCGTAACCAGTTCCGACGGGGTATATGAGCGGCCGGGAAAGAGCAGGCGATTCTGCACGTCACCGTCGGCCGTCACCAGGATCAGCAGAATGCGCTTTTCCGACAGACTGACGAATTCGATCTGACGAATCCTCGGCACCCGCCGCCTGGGCGTCATGACGATACCCGCAAAGTGACTCAAGCCGGAGAGCAGGCGCGAAGCATTGCTGATCAGCTGCCGCGGTTGCGAGAGCAAAAGCTGCCCCTCGATGGCGTCAATCTTTTCTTTCTCGAGCGGCTCGACGGTGAGCAGGCTGTCGACGAAGAAACGGTAACCACGCGAGGTCGGCACACGTCCGGCCGAGGTATGCGGACTGGCGATCAGGCCATTCTCTTCGAGGTCAGCCATGACGTTACGCACGGTCGCTGCCGACAGGTCCAGGCCGGAGTACTTTGACAAGGCACGCGACCCGACCGGCAGCCCGTCCGCGATGTAACGTTCAATGAGCGTCTTGAGCAGCCTTCTGGCGCGTTCGTCTAGCATGGCTTGGATTCTACAAAAATTCCCCGCTCGCGGGGGCGCCGCGGATGAAAGCTGAATTGTGGTCTAATTGACGCCATGAACAATGTCTTTCCTCACGAATCGACCGATTGCGCGAATCTGCCCAAGACCATTGCGCTGATCGGCAAGTATCATAGTCAGGATATTGCCGAATCGATCCGCATGCTGGCCAGATACCTGCACGAACGCGGCATGACGGTCCTGATCGAGGAGGAAACTGCACGCAACGTCGTCTCGCAACTTGACCTGCGCAGCTGGGCGAGCGGCAGTTTTGCCTGGCTGGGCGCGCATGCCGATATGGCCATCGTGGCCGGCGGCGACGGCACCATGCTCAACGCCGCACGCCAGCTGGCCCGCTATCGCGTGCCCCTGGTCGGGGTCAACCAGGGGCGCCTGGGCTTCATGACCGACATCTCGCGCAACGACATGCTGGCGGCCATGGACGACCTGCTCGACGGCAAATTCGTTCCCGAAACGCGCATGCTCCTGGAAGCCGAGGTGCTGCGTGACGAACGCCCTGTCGGCGCCCCTCACCTGGCGCTCAACGACGTGGTCGTCGACAAGGGAGCCATCGGCCGAATGATCGAATTCGAGCTCTTCGTTGACAGCGAATTCATCTACCACCTGCGCGCGGACGGCCTGATTGTCGCCACCTCCACCGGCTCGACAGCCTACGCGCTATCGGCCAATGGCCCGATCCTGCATCCCCAGGTTTCGGCGATCGCGCTGGTCCCGCTTTGCCCGCATGCGCTGACCAACCGGCCGATCCTCGTTGGTGATCGCAACGAGATCGAGATCCGCATCGTTCATGGCACCGATTCGCGCGTGCACTTCGACGGCCAGGTGACAGTCGACCTCACGAACGGCGATTGCGTACGCATCCGTCGCTCCGAGTATTCGATCTGCCTGCTGCATCCACCCGGCCACAGCTACTTCGCCATGCTCCGTCAGAAGCTCCACTGGAGCGAGCGACCAAAGGAGCACTAGGCAATTCCTGCGACCACCCCATCATGCTACGCCGGCTGACAATTCGCGACTTTGTACTGGTCGATCGCCTTGAACTCGAGTTCCAGGGCGGTTTCGGCACGCTCACCGGAGAAACCGGCGCTGGCAAATCGATTCTTGTCGACGCGCTGGCGTTTGCCCTTGGCGAGCGCGCCGACGCCAGCCTGATACGCGCCGGCAGCGAACGCGCCGAGATTGGCGCCGAGTTTGATCTCGACCAGTCTCCGGCGGCCGCCGCATGGTTGCGAGAGCACGATATCGATAGCCAGGACGGTCTGCTGCTGCGCCGCGTGCTCGATGCCAACGGCCGCTCGCGCGCCTACCTGAACGGCTCGCCGGTCACCCAGGCGCAGCTCCGCGAGGTCGCCGAAGGATTGGTCGACATCCACGGTCAGCACGCCCACCAGTCGCTGCTGCGCGGCGACGCCCAACGCGCACTACTCGATTCGCACGCCCGGCTCGACGCCCTGCTGGCTGAAGTCGCCACCGCCTGGCGGCAATGGCGCGACGCCAGGAACCGCCTCGACGCCGCCGCCGAGGGCAGTGAAGCCTTGGCCGCCGAACGCGAGCAGCTGGATTGGCAACTGGGAGAATTGGCAGCGCTCGGCTTCTCGAGCGAAGAATGGCGGGCACTGAACGACGAGCACAAGCGCCTGGCACACGCAGCAAGCCTGGGTGAAGGCGCCCAGTTCGCGCTGCAGGTGCTCGCCGAAGGCGATGCAGCATGCGAAGCGCAAGTCGCCAGAGTCGCCAGTCGGCTCGATGGCCTCTCCGAATACGACCCCGCTCTCTCTGAAGTCGCCGTTCTGCTGCAGTCGGCGCAGGCGGAGCTCAGCGAAGCAATCTCGGCACTTCGCCGCTACGCCAACCGCGTCGAGCTTGATCCGCAGCGCCTGACGGACGTCGAAAGCCGCCTCGAAGCCGTCCTTGATTGTGCGCGAAAATTTCGCTGCACTCCGGACGAACTGCCGGCCTTGCTGGCGCGCTGGCAGGAGAGATTGGCGGTACTTGGTGATGCCGCCGACCTCGCCGGGCTGAGCGAACGCGTCGAAGCGGCGGCCAAGCATTACGGTGAACTGGCTCGGCGGCTGTCCGCCAGTCGCGCAAGCGCTGCCCTGGCCCTGGGCGGCGAAGTCAGCCAGGTGATGCAGCAACTGGCACTTGGCGGCGGCTGCTTCGACATCGCGCTGCTGCCGATCGAGGGCGGCAGCGCCGCCGGACTTGAGCAGATCGAGTTTCGCATTGCCGGGCTGGCCGGGAATGAGTCGCGCTCCCTGGCCAAGGTCGCCTCGGGCGGCGAGTTGTCGCGCATCAGCCTGGCCATCCAGGTAGTCACCAGTCAGGCGGCAAGCGTCCCGACACTGATCTTTGACGAGGTGGACGTGGGCATTGGCGGCGGCGTCGCCGAGGTCGTCGGCCGCCTCCTGCGCGAACTGGGTGCCGAACGACAAGTCCTTTGCGTGACGCATCTGCCGCAAGTCGCCGCACGCGCCAACTGGCAGTGGCAAGTCAGCAAGGTCTCCGAGGCCGGTCAGCTACGTAGCCGTGTCAGCACACTTGGAGCCGAAGCACGTATCGAAGAGATCGCCCGCATGCTGGGCGGCATAGAAATCACGCCGATCACTCGCCAGCACGCCAAGGAAATGCTGCAACTTCCCTGACCAGGAGAACAAGACCGAAGACCAGGCGCGAGGCGCACTCCGGAACGCCTTGCAGCGCTCACCGCCCGGACTCCAAACGCCTGCGCCGGGCCCCCGCGCAAGGGCTTCGCGTAACGAGTTCACCCTGAACGGCACGCGCTTCGGGAAATCTTGCGGGAAACCTGGCTTCCGGGACACCCGGGCGGTGGCGCTCGCCGCCCGGCGAGCAGCCAGCAGTTGACCACCTTCGTGAAAACCCGGATCACGTCCGGAAACGGCGCTACCAGCGGCGCCGCCAAGCCACCAAGCCAGGCTCAAACAGCCTTCTTGACCTTGCCTCTGGCTGCTTTTTTGAGGGATTTGAATTGTTCGGGGTCTTCCGCCTTCAGATACTCGACGACCTCGAAGTCCTCGCGCTTGAGGCGCTGAATATCGATTTGCTCGACATGCACCAGGCGCAGCAACTCACGTACCGGCTTTGGCATGTTGCGGCCACTCTCGTAGCGCGAACCACCACTTTGCGTCACGCCAATTTTTGACCAGAACTGCTGCTGATTGAGGCCAAGCTTGCGGCGAATTTCGCGAGGATCGACCCTCTCGACGACTTTGACGGTGCTCATAGCTATCCTTTCGTACGATGACTCTACGCGAACCAGCAGGCAACCCGCTTCCTGCCACAGATCGACACCCTCTGACCCAAGTAATACACGGCACACTATAGGCGAATCAAACAGAATTGCAAGTGGCATTTGATTAGAACATTTGACTAATGCCGATCGGCTCATCAGGGCCGGCGGCTCTTTGCCGCCGTGTCAAGCAATGCTTTAGAATAGCGGTTTTTTCGGACCTCGAATTGGATTGGCAATGGCACTGATAGTTCAGAAGTTCGGTGGTACGTCGGTGGCCTCGACGGATCGTATCAAAAGCGTCGCCAAACGCGTCGCTCGCTGGCAGGCGGCGGGGCACGACGTGATCGTCGTTCCGTCGGCAATGGCCGGCGAAACCAACCGCTTGATCGCCTTGGCCAAGGAGATCTCGCCCTCGCCCGACCCGCGCGAACTCGACGTCATCGCCTCGACCGGAGAACAGGTGACCATCGCGCTGCTGGCCATGGCCATGCATGCCGAAGGCCTTAAAGCCAGGAGTTTCACCGGCTCGCAAGTCACCGTGCTGACCGATAGCGCCTTTACCAAGGCGCGCATCCTCAAGATCGACGAAACGCGAATTCGCAAAGCCCTGGCCGAGGGCAACGTGGTCGTCGTCGCCGGCTTTCAGGGTGCCGATGAAGACGGCAACATCACCACTCTGGGCCGCGGCGGCTCGGACACCTCGGCCGTTGCGTTGGCCGCTGCACTGAAGGCTGACGAGTGCCAGATCTACACCGATGTCGACGGCGTCTACACCACCGACCCGCGCGTCGAGCCGGAAGCACGCAAACTGGACACCATCACTTTCGAGGAAATGCTCGAAATGGCCAGCCTCGGCTCCAAGGTGCTTCAGATCCGCTCGGTCGAATTCGCTGGCAAGTACAAAGTCAAACTGCGTGTGCTTTCGAGCTTCGAGGACGAAGGCGAGGGCACGCTGATCACTGTTGAGGAAAAAAGGACCATGGAAGAACCCGTCATTTCCGGCATCGCTTTCAATCGTGACGAAGCCAAGCTGACCATGCTCGGCGTTCCCGACCGCCCCGGCATCGCCTACCAGATCCTCGGGCCGATCGCCGACGCCAACATCGATGTCGACATGATCATCCAGAACATTGGCCGTGACGACACCACCGACTTTTCGTTCACCGTCCACCGCAGCGATTACAGCAAGGCCCTCGCCATCCTAGAAACCGTGCGGCAAAAGATCGGCGCCCGCGACCTCAGTGGCGACACGGGCACCTGCAAAGTCTCCGCCGTCGGCGTCGGCATGCGCTCGCACCCCGGAGTCGCCAGCAAGATGTTCGGCGCGCTGGCCAAGGAAGGCATCAACCTGCAAATGATCTCGACATCCGAAATCAAGATCTCGGTCGTCATCGAGGAAAAGTACCTTGAACTTGCCGTGCGCGTCCTGCACAAGGCCTTCGGCCTGGAGAAGCCGCCAAAGTCGAAGTTGGGTTTGACCGGACGTGACGAAACCGATATCATCACGCCCTCCTAGGAGACGTGGCCGAGAGGTCGAAGGCACTCCCCTGCTAAGGGAGCATGCGGGCATAAACCTGCATCAAGGGTTCGAATCCCTTCGTCTCCGCCAGGAACGTCGCAGCAAAGCTCTGCGACAAAAACGATCACCCCGCCGGACGCCGTGTTCTGCGGGGTTTTTCGTTTATACCTGTTGACCTCGCCCCCCCACAAATGTCATTTCTGGCCGATTTTGGCGTCTTACGGGCCGTTTCTCTCGAAACCCCGTGACTTCGCGAATTTAGTGTATAACTTTTACGTCGTTGTTTTTGCTTCAGAAACTGACATGGGCTGACGGGTCAGTTTTCGCGCATGTGCTTTGGGTCAGAGAGGTACTCCAACGCGAAATGGGGCTCATCTGGTGCGCTTTTCTAGTGGGATAATGGCCGCCGGCACAAGAACAACAACTGGCGAGTGATGGGGCAGAAACAGACCGTTAGCGTTGAGCAACTGGAGTCCCACCTCTGGGAGTCTGCCAACATCCTTCGCGGTCCAGTGGATGCGGCCGACTTCAAGACCTACATCTTCCCGCTGCTGTTCCTCAAGCGAATCTGCGATGTCTGGGACGAAGAGTATGACGAAATCGTCGCCGACACCGGTGATGCCGAACTGGCCTGGTTCCCCGAGTCGCACCGCTTCCAGATTCCCGACGAATGCCACTGGAACGAGGTACGCGCCGTCGCCAGCAACGTCGGCAATGCCCTGCAGCGGGCGATGCGCGAGATCGAGAAGGCCAACCCCGACACCCTCTACGGTGTCTTCGGCGACGCTCAGTGGACGAACAGGGAGCGGCTGTCAGACGCCCTGCTCAAAGACCTGATCGAGCACTTCTCCCGGCTTTCCTTCGGCAATCTCGACATCAGCAGCGATGTCGTCGGCGATGCCTACGAATACCTGATCAAGAAATTCGCCGACGCCACCAACAAGAAGGCCGGCGAGTTCTACACCCCGCGCAGCATTGTCCGCTTGATGATCGACATGCTCGATCCGCGCGAGGGCGAGACCATCTACGACCCGGCCTGCGGAACCGGCGGCATGCTGCTTGCTGCCGTGCAGCACGTCAGGGACCGGCACGGTGACGTGAAGCGGCTGTGGGGCAAGCTCTTCGGCCAGGAGAAGAACCTCACCACTTCGTCGATCGCGCGCATGAACCTCTTCCTGCACGGTATCGAGGACTTCCAGATCGTGCGCGGCGACACCCTGCGCAAGCCGGTCTTCTTCGACGGCGATCGCCTCGCCAATTTCGACTGCGTGCTCGCCAATCCACCGTTTTCCCTCGAAAAATGGGGCGAAGAACTGTGGATCAAGGATCCCTTCGGGCGTAACTTCGCCGGCCTGCCCCCATCTAGTTCGGGTGACTTCGCCTGGGTGCAGCACATGGTGAAGTCGATGGCTGCGGTCACCGGACGCATGGCTGTCGTGCTGCCGCAGGGTGCGCTGTTTCGCAAAGGCGCCGAGGGGGCTATTCGCCAGAAACTGCTGCAGATGGACCTGATCGAGGCGGTCATCGGTCTGGCGCCCAACCTCTTCTATGGCACCGGTCTCGCTGCATGCATTCTCGTCCTGCGCCAGAAGAAGCCCCGTCAACGCCGCCAGAAAGTCCTGATTGCCGACGCCTCGCGCCTGTTCCGACGTGGCCGGGCACAGAACTACCTGCAAGCCGAGCACGCCCTGGAGATTCAAGGCTGGTTCCAGACATTCGAAGATGTGCCGGATGCCGCTCGGGTGGTCAGCCTCGATGAGATCAAGGCCGAAGACTGGACACTCAACATCTCGCGCTACGTGTTGCCACCCCTGCAGGACGACATCCCGCCGCTGCCGGAAGCCATCGCGGCGTTCAAGGCGGCACTCGCCCGTTGCCGTGAGGCCGAAGACCTTCTGACCAGGGTCATGACCGAGGGAGGCTGGCTGCAATGAAGTTCAGGAAATACATCTGCCCCGCCTGCCGGCAGAAGACCGGCGTCGATATCCTCTATGGATACCCCGCCTACGAAGCATTCGAAATGGCCGAACGCGGTGAAGTGGCGCTCGGCGGCTGCTGCATCGACCTGGAAGGACCGGAGCGCAGGTGCACCGCGTGCGCGCACGAGTGGCGGATCACGCGCCGGGAGGTGAAACTTGTCTGAGCGCATCACCCAGCAGGCACTCGAATCCTACCTCTGGGGTGCAGCGGTCCTCCTGCGTGGGCTGATCGACGCCGGCGACTACAAGCAGTTCATCTTCCCGCTGCTCTTCTTCAAGCGCGTCTCGGATACCTGGGACGAAGAATATCAGGCGGCCCTGGCCGGTTCCGATGGCGATCTCTCCTATGCCGAGTTCGCCGAGAACCACCGCTTCCAGATCCCGGAGGGTGCGCACTGGAATGATGTCCGTCAGCAGCCGAAGAATGTCGGCCAGGCCATCCAGACCGCACTACGCCAGCTGGAGGCCGCCAACCCTGACCTGCTCGCCGGCATTTTCGGCGATTCCCCGTGGACCAACCGCGAGCGCCTGCCCGACGCGACGCTCAAGAACCTGATCGAGCACTTCTCCACCCAGACCCTGTCGGTCGCCAACGTCCCCGAGGACGAACTCGGCAATGCCTACGAATTCCTGATCAAGAAGTTCGCCGACGACTCGGGCCACACCGCCGCCGAGTTCTACACCAACCGCACCGTCGTCCATCTGATGACGCAACTACTCGCCCCCCAGGCCGGCGAATCAATCTACGACCCGACCTGCGGCACCGGCGGCATGCTCATATCGGCGCTGGTCGAAGTGAAGCGCAGCGGCGGCGAATACCGCACGCTCAAACTCTACGGGCAGGAGCGCAACCTTATCACCTCGGGCATTGCCCGCATGAACCTCTTCCTGCACGGCGTAGAAGACTTCCAGATCATCCGCGGCGATACCCTGGCCGACCCAAGGCATATCGAGGGCGGCGGCCTGCGCAAGTTCGACGTGGTCCTCGCCAATCCACCCTATTCGATCAAGCAATGGAATCGGGCGGCGTGGGAGACGGACAGCTGGGGCCGCAATTTCCTCGGCACGCCACCGCAAGGCCGCGCCGACTACGCTTTCCAGCAACACATCCTCGCCAGCCTCAGTGCCAAGGGCCGCTGCGCCGTCCTCTGGCCGCATGGCGTGCTGTTCCGCAATGAAGAGCAAGCCATGCGCACCAAAATGGTCGAGCAGGACTGGGTCGAGGCGGTGATCGGTCTGGGACCGAACCTCTTCTACAACTCGCCGATGGAAGCCTGCATCGTCGTCTGCGGGCGCCGGAAAGCAGCGGCGCGCAAGGGCAAAGTGTTGTTCATCGACGCCCTGCATGCGGTCACGCGGGAGCGCGCGCAGAGCTTTCTGAAGCCAGAGCATCAGCAGCGAATCCTACATGCCTACCAGGCCTTCATCGACGTGGCGGGCTTTGCGAAGGTCGCCACGCTTGCGGAAATCGGCGCCAACGCCGGCAATCTGTCGATTCCGCTCTATGTGAAAAAGGTAGCGGCAAACGCCGATGGCGATGGGCAGCCCGCGAGCCTGCCCGCGGCCTGGGAGCAATGGCAAAGCGACGGCCGGGTCTTCTGGCAGCAGATGGACACGCTGGTCGAGACGCTTGACCAACTTGCCACCGAGGGTGACGCCAATGCGTAACGCAAGCGACCTCTTCTCTGAACTCAATGCAGTCGACGAGTCCATCCAGATCGAAGCCAAACGTGCCAGCGAGATCGGCAAGTCGATCATGCAAACCGTCATCGCCTTTGCCAACGAGCCCGGTCTCGGCGGCGGCTACCTGCTTCTCGGGGCGGACTGGAAAACCGACGAGAAAGGCGACGTTGTGTACTGGCCTCTCGGCCTGGCCGACCCTGACAAGATCCAGCGCGACCTGGCCAGCCAATGCGCGAGCACATTGAACGTCGCTGTGCGTCCAGAAATGCAGATGGAAATGGTGGACGGGCGCGCCGTCCTGGTCGTCTTCGTGCCAGAGTCCGATGTCAGCCAGAAGCCGGTTTATGTCAAAGCGACCGGTTTGCCGCGTGGCGCCTATCGGAGGATTGGCTCTACCGATCAGCACTGTGTCGATGAAGACCTATGGGTGCTACGCGGAGAAACGCAACCGCAAACCGGTCCGGACATGGCCGTCATCGCGGATGCCTCTCGCGACGATATCGACCCTCAGGCGGTCGCCGAATACCGCCGGCTGCGAGTCGAGGCCAACCCCGGAGCAGAAGAACTCGCCTATGGCGACGACGATTTGCTGGAAGCGATCTGCGCACTGCGCCGCGTCAATGGCGAACTGAAGCCGACCATCGCCGGTGTGGTGATGTTCGGCAAGGCGCTGGCGCTGCGGCGCCTGATGCCAGCACTGCGCGTGGATTACATCCGGGTGCCCGGTACGCAGTGGGTCGATGACCCGGACAATCGCTTCGTCACAACACTTGATGTTCGCAAGCCCTTGTTGCTCGCCCTACGACAAGTGCAAAACACGATCCTCGACGAACTGCCTAAAGGCTTTCGCCTGGATGAAGGCGAACTGCAAAGCCGGCAAGAACCGCTCCTTCCCCGGAAAGTCATCCGTGAGGCTCTGGCCAACGCCACCATGCATCGTAGCTACCATATCCACAGCCCGGTGCAGATCATCCGGTATAGCAATCGGATCGAAGTCATCAATCCAGGTTTCTCGCTGAAGGATGTCGCCGACCTGGGCAAACCGGGCTCGCGCCTGCGCAACCCAGCCATTGCCGCCGTACTGCACGACCTCCACTGGGCGGAAACCAAGGGCTCGGGTATTCGCACCATGCGCCGGCTGTCTGCTGGAGCGGGCCTGCCCCTACCGGAGTTCAGTTCGGATCGCCAGAGAAACGAGTTCAAGGCTATCCTGTTCCTGCACCACCTGCTGACCGAAGAAGATTACCGCTGGCTCAAGTCCGTTGTTGGTGAAACGCTCAATCCTGAAGAAGCCAAGGTATTGATCTACGCTCGCGAAACCGGCGCTGTGGACAACACTGCCTGCCGGGATTTTTCGGGGCTGGATACCTTATCCGCCAGTTTGGTGCTGCGTCGCCTGCGTGACCGAGGCCTGCTGGAGAAACAGGGGAGTGGCAGCCGCACGTATTACACACTACAGAATCCAGAAGCGGTTCCCGACCTGCATCCTGAACAGGCTCGCTTACCGTTCGACACCGACCCTAAACTTCTTGAAGGTGGCAAGTTCAACGATGAAGGTGGTAAGTTGCAACGTGCCGACTTACCACCTGAGCTTGCCACCCGCCTCCCGAAAGCGGGGCAGCGTCTGAGCGCCAATGCCTTGCGCACACTGATTCGCACCCTGTGCCGCTGGCGCGCCTTGCGCGGCGAAGAACTTGCCACCCTGCTGGGCAAGGATCTCAAGTATCTGCGCAACAGGCACTTGAGCGACATGGTGCACATCGGGCAGCTGAGCCTGCTCTACCCGGAGTCGCCCAATCACCCGCACCAGGCCTACGTGCTGCCAACCAACGATGGAGAAGCCAATCATGGGTGAGAAGCCTCTGAAGCCGGGCTGGCGCAAGGTGAAGTTCGGCGAAGTAGTGCGCCTGTCCAAGGCGCGCTGTGCCGAGCCTCTGGCCGATGGCCTCGATCGATTTGTCGGCCTGGAGCATCTTGAGCCCGGAGATCTGCGGATTCGCCGTTGGGGCAATGTGGTGGACGGGGTGAGCTTCACCAGCGTCTTCAAGCCAGGCCAAGTGCTATTCGGTAAGCGCCGTGCCTATCAGCGCAAGGTGGCATTGGCCGACTTCGCTGGCGTGTGCTCCGGCGACATCTACGTGCTGGAGAGTAAGGACGCGCAGTTCCTGCTGCCAGAGCTGCTGCCTTTCATTTGCCAGACCGATGCATTTCTTGATCACGCGGTGGGCACATCGGCCGGATCGCTGAGTCCGCGCACGAACTGGACGAGCCTGTCGGATTTCGAGTTTTCGATTCCCGCTGGCGAACTCGACCAGAGCGGCCTTTGCTCACTACTTTCGGCTATGCAGGCTTCAATTGATTCGACGGTGGAGTGCAGGTCTGCCGCGCAGATCGCGCTGGACGCATATCTAGCCCGGATGTTGCACAAACGCTGCCCTGTGCCTCCCCCGGGGCTTGACTACGCATTTTTCGATTTCCAGGCGATAGTTCCCCCGACCCCGCAAGCGGGGAGAAGCGTGAGAAGTGGTTGATGGTCAGGGTGGGTGGCTGCCTCTCGTGGGCCAGACGTGGCGTGTTCATGGCGAAGCCGGCATGGGGCGCATCCGCTTGGCGGGGTAAAGCCTCTTGCAGAGCTGTGCCAGCAGCCCCTTGAGCGGGCAACTGCTGGGTAGCTGCAGCAGCACCCGGTCCTTGTACTGTTTGACGCGGACGGCGATCTTGAACAGCGCGAGGATGACGGTCTTGGGCTGTGCCGTCGCCAACGGCGTGCCTTGCAGCCCCAGGTGGCGCAGTTGCTGATGCAGAACGTAGGCCGCGGCGCTCAGCAGCAGGCGAGCGAAGTTGGCGAGGAAGGACGAAGCGGATGTCCGATCCGATTTCAGATCGCTTTTCACTTGCTTGATCAAATTCTCAGCCTGGCCGCGGCCACAGTAGTCCTGTTGGTAAAGCGTCCGCGGCGAGGGGCCACGCAAGGAGGTGACCACGTAGCGCTGATTGTCCTTGGCAGGCGTGATCGCGCTACCGGTCAGGACTTCGGCCTTGAGCACCACCCGGAAGGCGCGCGGCCAGGAGCGCGCCTGGTAGTCGAATTCACCGAAATGGCGCACCGCCGCGGCGGCCGGGCGCAGGCCCCGGGCGGCCAGCGCCCGATTCAAGGCGGCGTGTGCGCGCACGTTCTTCATCAAGCCCTCGGCCTGGCGCGTGAGGACCGGGTTGCCGGCCAGGCCGAAGATGAAATCTGCATTGCCATCGGCCTGAATCAACGCCATCAACTCGGGATTGGAGAAATGGCCGTCGCCACGTAGCAGGATATGGGTCTGCGGCCAGTGGCGCCGCAACACGGTGAGCACCCGCTTCATGATCATGGCGTTCTCGGCGCCGGTCGGGCGTTTGCCGGGGCGCAGGACGGCGCTCACCAGAGCGCCGGAGTGGGCCTCGAACACCAACAAGGGCAGGTAACAGTGGTGGCCGTAGTGGTGATTGTAGAAAGACAGGGCCTGCTGGCCATAGGTGGCATCGTCGGTGTGATCCAGATCCAGCGTGATCGTGCGCGGCGCTTCGGCGTAGCCAGCGATGAATTGCTCGACCAGAGCCTGCGCCAGTCGGTAGATGTCGCTTCGTCGCACGGCGCCCTCCAGACGCGAGAAGGTGGCACCGCTGGCCAGCGCCTGCTCGGCATCGAGCGGTGCCCGCCCGGCTGCCAGCTTGAACAGCGGGTCATGACGCAGGGCGTTGGCGTCGTTGCCGTCCTCATAGCCGCAGGCAATCTGAAAGACGCGCTGCGTCAGCAAATCGCGCAGCGGGTGGGTGATGTAACGAGGATCGCGGGAATCGGCAATCGCCCCGGTCAGGCGATCGATCAGGCCGATGCGACGATCGACGGCGCTCAGCACCAAGGCGCCCAGGTCCGAGGACACCTCACCGGCGCTGAAATCGGCGCGAACCGTGAAGCCCGCAGCGGGCGGGAGGTGGAGTTGTTCCGGGGTAAAATCCAAGGCTGGGCGAGTAGTGGTAGGCATTTTTTACGAACTGGTTTCTATAGAACTCCAATTGTATCAAATGTTTACGTGCTTACTCGCCCTCTTTATGCAACATCCAGGCTAGATGAAACATTTGAATCGATTGAGAGCTTGGTACCGCTTCAATCTATGTCTAAAGCAATCGTTCGTGGAATCGACAGCCCCGGCCCCGACGTCGACGATGGGGTTCCATACGTTCGCATAGCAGAAATGACAGGCCCTGAGGGCATTCTGCTTTCAAACCTCAAGCGGACATCAAAGAAAATTGCTGATGAGCACCCGGAATCCTGCCTAGTCAGTGGTGACATCGTCGTCGCTTTGAGAGGCGTAGTCGGTCTGCCAGTTCGAGTTCCAAGTGAGGCTGAAGGAGCGAACCTGTCGCGTGGAACAGCCCGGGTATCCGTGCTAAATGAACATTCCTCTGAATACGTTTACTGGGCACTTCGAAGCCCCAGAGTACGGAAAGAGATCCTTAGATTCGCTACAGGCTGGAAGGGTGAAGACCTTAGAGAAATCACTTTGAAAGAGCTTAGGGCCTTGCGGGTGCCCAGCCTGCCAAGAGGGAAACAGGAATATGTTGCGACAACAGCAGAGGCGCTCGCCGCCGCGATACGTGCCGCGACTGGACGCTTGGTATCGGCGAGCAGCTTGCTCCGTACATTCTTGAATACTGCAATGTGAGGGGCGATATGTTTACAGAAGCCAACACCGTCGAAGCCTACCTCCACGACCTCCTCGCCGGGCCGGCCAAGCGCATTCCGCCCCACACCTTTCAGCAACCCGAAACCACCTATGGCCGCAGCCGTGGAGGCCTCGGTTGGCACCGCATCGCCGCCGCCGACGTTCCCCGCCAGACCCAGGAAGTACTGGTCGAACCCTGGGTGCGCGAAGCGCTGATTCGCCTCAACCCGGAAATTACCGCCGATCCGGAACTGGCCGACCAGGTGCTCTACAAGCTACGCGCGATCATCCTTTCGGTGCGCTCCGATGGCTTGATTCGCGCCAACGAGGAATTCACGGCCTGGTTGCGCGGCGAGCGTTCGATGCCCTTCGGCCAGAACAACGAGCATGTGCCGGTGCGGCTGATCGACTTCGACGGCCTGGCGAACGCGCTCGACGAGAACCACTATGTCGTCACCCAGCAGTTCACCTACCGTGCCGGCAGCGCCGAGCGACGGGCCGACCTGGTGCTGTTGGTCAATGGCTTCCCGCTGGTGCTGATCGAGGCCAAGACGCCAACACGGGCAGCGGTCACCTGGGTCGATGGCGCGGTGCAGGTGCATGACGACTACGAGAGGTTCGTGCCGGAGCTCTTCGTCTGCAACGTTTTTTCGGTGGCCACCGAGGGCAAGGAGTTTCACTACGGTTCGCTCGGCCTGCCGGTCAAGGATTGGGGGCCGTGGCATCTGGAGTCGCCCGCAACCCCGACAGCAGCGAGCGACGGCAGCAAGCTGAAAACCGTGCAGCGCGCGGTCGAGAGCATGCTGCGCCCGCATGTGGTGCTCGACATCCTGGCGAGTTTCACGCTGTTCGCCACCGACAAGAAGAAGCGCCGCTCCAAAGTGATCTGCCGTTACCAGCAATACGAGGCGGCGAACAAGATCGTCGAACGGGTACTGGCGGGCACGCCAAAGAAGGGCCTGATCTGGCATTTTCAGGGGTCCGGCAAGTCGCTGCTGATGGTCTTCGCGGCGCAGAAGCTGCGCCTGCACCCGGCGCTGCGCAACCCAACGGTCATCATCGTCGTCGATCGCGTCGACCTCGATACCCAGATTACCGGCACGTTTACCGGCGCCGACATCCCCAACCTCGAAAAGGCCGAGACGCGGGACAGGCTGCAGCAACTGCTGGC
Source organism: Candidatus Accumulibacter sp. ACC012 (assembly GCF_907163155.1). NCBI lineage: Bacteria > Pseudomonadati > Pseudomonadota > Betaproteobacteria > Candidatus Accumulibacter > Candidatus Accumulibacter sp. ACC012. The sequence goes on along the minus strand of NZ_CAJQUC010000005.1, from coordinate 142,318 downwards.
GCAGGATGTGCGCAAGATCATCATCACCACGATCTTCAAGTTCGGCGAGGCCGACGGCGTCCTGAACCAACGGCACAACATCATTGCCCTGGTCGATGAAGCGCACCGCACGCAGGAAGGCGACCTCGGGCGCAAGATGCGTGATGCCCTGCCCAATGCCTTCCTCTTCGGCCTGACCGGAACACCGATTAATCGCCTCGACCGCAACACTTTCTATGCTTTCGGCGCCGATGAGGATGACAAGGGCTACCTCAGTCGCTACGGCTTCGAGGCCTCGATCCGCGATGGGGCGACGCTCAAGCTTCACTTCGAACCGCGCTTGCTGGAACTGCATATCGACAAGGCCTCCATCGACACCGCCTTCAGGGAAATGACCGGCGGCCTCTCGGACCTCGATCGCGACAGTCTCGGCAAGACGGCCGCCAAGATGGCCGTCCTCGTCAAAACGCCGGAGCGCATCCGGCGGGTGTGCGAGGACATCGTTCAGCACTTCCAGAGCAAGGTCGAGCCGAACGGCTTCAAGGGCCAGATCGTCACCATCGACCGTGAGTCCTGCCTACTCTACAAGGCCGAACTCGACAGGCTGTTGCCGCCAGAGGCTTCGGCAGTGGTCATGACGGTCAATGCCAACGAGCCCGAGCGCAGGGCCTTTGCGCATAGCCGTGACGAAGAGGAACGGCTGCTCGACCGCTTCCGTGACGCCAGGGACCCGCTGCAACTGCTGATCGTCACATCCAAGCTGCTCACCGGCTTCGATGCGCCGATCCTGCAGGCCATGTATCTCGACAAGCCGCTACGCGACCACACGCTGTTGCAGGCAATCTGCCGAGTCAATCGCACCTACTCCGAGCAAAAGACCCACGGTCTGATCATCGATTATCTTGGCATTTTCGACGATGTGGCGAAGGCGCTGGAGTTCGACGACAAGAGCATGGCTGCGGTGGTGTCGAACATCCAGGAACTCAAGGATCGGCTACCGGAGGCCATGCAGAAGTGTCTGGCCTTCTTTGCCGGCGTCGATCGCACCATCGAAGGCTACGAGGGCCTGATTGCTGCGCAGCAATGTCTGCCCAACAACGCGGCGCGCGACAACTTCGCCGCCGAGTACAGCGTACTGGGCAGGCTGTGGGAAGCGATTTCGCCTGACACTCTCCTGGGCCAATACGAGACGGACTACAAGTGGCTGTCGCAGGTGTATCAGTCGGTGCAGCCTTCCAGCGGTCACGGCCGGCTGATCTGGCACGCCCTCGGCGCCAAGACCATCGAGCTGATCCACCAGAACGTGCATGTCGATGCCGTGCGCGATGATCTTGACACCCTGGTTCTCGATGCCGACCTGCTGGAAGCGGTGCTCTCCAACCCGGACCCCAGGAAAGCCAAGGAAATCGAGATCAAGGTCGCCCGGCGCCTGCGCAAGCATCTCGGCAACCCTAAATTCAAGGCGCTGTCGGAACGTCTGGATGCCCTGCGTGATCGCTTCGAGTCCGGCGTGCTGAACAGTGTCGAATTCCTCAAGCAGCTCCTTCAGATCGCCAGGGAGGTGTTGCAGGCCGAAAAGGAGACACCGCCCGAGGGAGACGTCGATCGCGGCAAGGCGGCGCTCAGCGAACTGTTCAACGAGGTCAGGACCGCCAACACGCCGATCGTCGTCGAGCGGGTGGTCGCCGACATCGACGAAATCGTTCGCCTGGTGCGCTTCCCCGGCTGGCAGGACACCCTATCCGGCGAGCGGGAAATCAAGAAGGCGCTACGCAAGTCGCTATTCAAGTACAAGCTGCATGCCGATGAGGAACTGTTTGAGAAGGCCTACAGCTACATCCGACAGTACTACTGATGGGAGGCGCAGTGGAAATACAGTCACGTCCTGGATGGCTACTCATTTCGAATTGTAGAATCAAGTGAACCAACCGCCCTTAATGAGAACTGAAATGCGGAGTCGAAATCGTGCGATTGTGCAAACGGTGCTTTCAGGATCACCGGCCGCGGCAGTCGCGCGACAATTCGGCGTATCAAAAAGTCGCTGCTACCAACTCGTGCATTCGGTTTGTAGCCGACTTGATCCAGAGTTGTACGCGTCGCTACAAACACCGGGGAAGCGCCTTGTGCCGATAGCCACTTTATGTGAATTTGCCGAGGCATTTCTTGAGCGTCTGGATGTGGATGATGATTCGGTAACACGAGACAGCCCTATCCATAGGCTGACAAAGCTTTCCACCATCACGCTGCACGCCTTGACCAGTGTGGATATCCAGACGGTTGGCGACTTGATGAACTGCAATGTCGATTATCTGAACAAGATACCGCTACTGGGCAAAGAAGGAATTCGACGGATTCATGAATCCCTCCGGTCTATCAAAGTCACCTGAATTTTCTCGGGAAATCACTACCTGATGGGCAAGCGCAACCTCACCTACACGGGGATCACGCGCGGCAAGAGGCTGGTGGTGCTGGTCGGATAGAAGAGAGCGTTGGCGATGGCGGTGAAGGGAAAACAGGTAAAACCGCGCTGGTCGAAACTGCGACGGCGGCAATTTGTTCTTCGTTCATCTTCTCCCCCTGTGTTCAGTGTTCAGCGCATAACCCAGGCCAGAACTCATGGTACAGCATGACCTGCTCATATCCGGCTTGCCAGTGTGTGCCTGTTTCATGCCGGTCATCGCCGTGAATGGACCAATAGCGCGTCGCCGGTTTCGCTTGCCGCTTGCCAATGTGTTGCTCAGTCCTTCAAGAATCGCTTTGACGACGAGCTCGGCATCTTTGGCGCTGAGTTGCGGCAAGCGAGCGGCAAGCCGGGCGATGAGTTGGCAACGGATCATTCCGGCATTCTACTTGGTCCGTATTTGTAGGCGGCCCGCTCTGCGGTCATGGACCGGGCTCGTCGAATAATCGGTTCAGATCATGGCTCCACGCGCACGATCCATCCTTATTCGCTGGGGTTCACCATACTTCGCCGGGGTTCACCATACCAGCAAGAAAGACCGCAATGACTGATGGTCGCGCATCACGGGGATACCATCGAAAGGTAAGGCGGGGGCGCCCGGCACGATGTAGGCAGCAATCTTTTTGTTGCGCTCGCTTGCTACCAGCAACTACGCTCGGACCTCGTCGGAACGGAGACCATTCTGGGACCAGACCACGAGTACGCGCGTAGATGCCAGTAGCGCCAGACCCACGATAGCCTCGTAGCTGTCAGCGCCCCCGGTCCGAAGGCTGTGATAGGAAGGGTCGACGAACATATGTCCGCAGATCCACCAGATCGAATCCCGTCTAGCTACTGCCCTCGACCGTGCCCTTCAAGGAAGCGTGGAACTACGCGCTAGCCAATTCACCACCCGGTTTGCTGTCGGCGCTCGATGGCGCAGTGCTGGAGCGCTGGGCGAACTGCTCGGGGCTGTACCGCGATGCACTCTCCAAGATCAACAAGGCCGGCGTCCCTGGGATGATCATCAAGACCCCCAGCGGCATCCTGCGGCGCTCGCCCCTGATGGACGTGATCCGGGATCTGGCGTTGAAGATGAAGGGTTACGAGGCCGAGATGGGATTCACCCCGGCGGCCCGCTCACGCATCTCGCTCCCCGCTGAATCGACGACCGAGTCGGATCCCTGGTCGGAGATTGCCGGCTGATGCGCTCAGGAAACGACGCTACTCAAGCGCAGCATCAGCGTCATCGGATGCGCTGGCGAGACCTGAAATCCGTAGTGCCCATAGAACTCCCTGGCCTGGTCATGGAGCGCATGCACCAGTAGGGCTCTGACCCCGGCGTTCTGCGAAACGATCACTGCCCGCTTGACGGCGTCCTGCAGCAAGGAAGCGCCCAGCTTGATCCCCCGCGCGCGACGATCGACGGCGAGCCGGGCCAGCACCATCACCGGCACGGGGTCCGGCATATTGCGGCGCACTGAACTCGTGGCCATCTGATGCGCGACAGCTCCTGCGGCCATGGCGTAGTAGCCGTAGATGCGGTGCTCCTGATCGGCCACCACAAAGCTGCGGCTCGCCCCGCTCAGCTGGTTGGCCATGGCCCGCCGCTTGAGCCACTCGTCGAGTACGGCCTCGCCGCACGCAAAGTCATCCAGACGATGGGCGACCGACAGCGGCTGCGGCGCGCCGAGTTGCAGGTTCATGCCTTGCTGGCGCCTGCTTCCCAGGGCGCCTTGACCGCCATCAGGCGCTCAAGTCCAGGATTGGCGGCTGGCGGCGCGTCGAGCATGGCGGTGAACTGCCGGAACTTGTCGGCGTCGAGACTGAAAAAAACCTGATCGATCACCACCGCCTGCGCCTTGTCGCAGGCGGCTTCGAGCATGAAGTCCGAACGGTTCTTGCCGAGCAACTGTGCGGCGTGATCAATCAGATCCCGCTGCTCGGGAAGTGCTCGCAGGTTGATGGCGGCGTCACGCATGAGTTTCTCCTTTGATGCATACACAACAGACACACTTATCCTATGGCGGCGTGTATCTGTTGTCAATACACGACGAAGCTCGAGACTGACGCTTGAGTTCCTACACCACCACCGCCCGCCACTACGCCAAGGCCGTCGTCACCGGCAGGGTTCTCACCGGCAAGTGGGTGCGCGAGGCCTGCCAGCGGCAACTCGACGATCTCGCGCGCTTCACGGGCAGGGACAGTCCCTACCGCTTCAACCCAACGCTGACCGACAAGCTGGGCCGCAGTTTCCGGCCTGCCGACAAGCTGTGGGCCTTCATCGAGCGCCTGCCGCACGTCAAGGGACCGCTGGCAGGACAGCCGATCCGGCTGGAGCCCTGGCAGGTGTTCATCCTGACCACCGTCTTCGGCTGGGTGAAACCCGATGGCAAGCGGCGCTTTCGCCGCGCCTATATCGAAGTGCCGCGCGGCAATGCGAAATCGACACTTTCCTCCGCCCTGGCCCTGTACATGCTGGCCGCCGATGGTGAAGGTGGCGCGGAGCTGTATTCGCTGGCGACCACTCGCGACCAGGCGCGCATCGTGTTCGGCGACGCGCAGACCATGGCCCGCCAGTCGGCCGGGTTTCGGTCCCGCTTCGGGGTGGGCGTCGGCGCACACAACCTGCACGTGCTGGCCAGGGGCTCGAAGTTCGAGGCGCTCTCCGCGGAAGGCTCGACCCTCGACGGGCTGAACATCCACTTCGGCTGCATCGACGAGCTGCACGCGCACAAGACCCGGACCGTCTACGACGTGGTCGAGACCGGCACCGGCAAGCGCGACAACTCGCTCTTGTGGGTGATCACCACCGCCGGCAGCAACCGGTCAGGCATTTGCTACGAGATCCGCACCTTCGTCACCCGCCTGCTCGACGGCGTGCTCGCGGACGACAGCCAGTTCGGCATCGTGTACGGGCTCGACGACGGCGACGACTGGACGCTCGAAGAGTCGCTGATCAAGGCCAATCCGAACTGGGGCATCTCGGTGCGCCCGGAAGTGCTGGCGCCGCTGCAGGCCAAGGCGATGCAGATGCCGAGCGCGGTGAACAACTTCAAGACCAAGCATCTCAATGAGTGGGTCAACGCGGACACCCCATGGATGGACATGCGTTCCTGGGATCGCTGCGCCGACCAAGGGCTCGACATCGAGTCCTATGCGGGACAGCCGTGCTGGATTGGCCTCGATCTGGCCAGCAAGACCGACATCGCGGCCCTGCTGCTGGTCTTCGCGCATGCGGAAATTGACGGCGGCTTTGCGGTGTTCGGGCGCTACTACCTGCCCGAGGATACGGTACACGCCACCGGCAACAGCAAGTACCCCGGCTGGATGGGCAGCGGGCGGCTGACGGTGACGCCGGGCCGGGTAGCGTCAGCACGCAGCAGTTCGCCTCTGCTCTGCGCCAGGCGCTGGCCGATGATTCGGTCAGCCAGATCCTGATCGACATCGACAGTCCGGGTGGCAGTGTCTATGGGGTGTCCGAACTCGCCGACGAGATCGTCAGTGCCCGGGCGCAGAAACCGGTCGTGGCGATTGCCAACAGCCTGGCAGCGAGTGCGGCCTACTGGATTGGCTGCTCGGCATCGGAGTTCTACGTCACGCCGGGCGGCGAGGTCGGCTCGATCGGCGTCTGGCAGGCGCACTTCGATTACTCGCAGGCGTTTGTCACCAAAGGCGTCAAGCCGACGCTGATCGCGGCCGGCAAGTACAAGGTCGAGGGGAATCCGTATGTGCCGCTCGACGAGGAGGCACAGGGCTTCATGCAGTCGCGGGTGGATGATTACTACGCCAGTTTCACCAAGGCGGTGTCGCGCGGTCGTGGGGTGCCAATTGCGCAGGTGCGCGAGGGCATGGGTCAGGGTCGTGTGCTCGGCGGCGACGCTGCGCAGGCACAAGGCATGATCGATGGCGTGGCCACATTCGACGATGTCGTCAGGAAGATGCGACGGAATGTGAAGGCCATCGTGAGGCCGAACGCAAGTCGGCTCGCGTACGCGCAACGGGCAATCGAGATCCTGTGATAATGGAAAGCTCTGATTGATGTCGCGTGGTGCGGTCGCGCGCGTGACCGCATTTTTTGGCGGAACTGTTGTTTCAGTTCGGACAGGCGCGGCCAGTCGCCGGTTGTGGAAGCCGTTCAGAAATATCCACGGAATCTGCTGAACATATTGGCCATCGGCATCCGCCTGAATTCGTATCCACAAAAGAAAAACCCCGGCGAAGCGGGGTCTGGTCTGCACTGTAGTTGTTGCGACTATGCCGTCTTACGGCGGCGGCTGAAGCCGAGTCCGGCTAGCCCAAGGCCAATTAGGGCAAGACTGGCGGGCTCAGGAACCTGTGTGAGGAAGCCGCGGATCTCACCACCTGGGTGGGAAGTTGTATGAATGTTGACATACGCCTCACCAAGGGAGATCCCGGCGAATAACGCCGCTTCTGCTCCCGCCGTCGTCCCGCCATGAGCCGTGATGAAACCCGGGCTGTACGAAGAAGCCAGGGTCATGTCGAGAAGCACGTCATAGACTCCGGACGTGACTCCCAGTGGAAAACCAAAGAAGTTTGGAACGGTCGTGGCCACACCGGCCGTCCCGGGAGCTGCCGTACAGCAATGAATGTGCGAAGCGGTTGTCGTCCCGATCAAACCGGAAAACGTGATGTGCACCGCCATGGTTTTGGCAACATCGTCCGTAATGACCGACGCAAATCCAGTTCCTGGCGAAGCATTTGGGGGGGCCTCGCTCGCTCCATCCAAAGCGGCCTGGTAGGTGATGATCGTCGCGTGCGCCAGCGGAGCACCGGCAAGCATCACCCCAGCCAGCATGAGAACACATAGCGGATGTTTCATAAAATGCCTCCTGTTGTTCGTTGGCAGCAGCCTGAGTAAGGAATGCGGCGGTTAAGGACAATCGCCAGATAACCGACGGTAGCCAGTAGAAAGCATGGATCGTGCCGGAAAATAAATATGGCATGAAGTCAATCGATTAGCAGGATTTGGGGATACCCATGTTTTGGGTGCTGTAAAAATTGCCGACAGGATTTCGCACTGGAAGTCCTTCCGGAAGGTGTTGCTACGCCGCTCGTTTCATGCGCTGCGCCCACGACAATCCCCTTGACCACTACTGACACATTTCCCGACGATGCTCCGTTGCCCCTCACCCCGTTCTAAAACCACCCGCCGCTCGTCCCCACCCAAGCCGCCCCCGGGCGGTTTTTTTACGCCCCTCGAACCCGCCTCACGCGGGTTTTTGCTTTTGGAGAACCACATGAGCAAGCAACTGCGCGAGTTTCAGGCTCGCAAGAGCACCCTGGTCAAAGAGGCCCGCGGTCTGACCGACCTCGCTGCTTCGGAGAACCGCGACCTCACCGACGACGAAGTGACCGCCTTCGACGCCCTGCGCGCCAGGATCGACGCCGCCTCTGCAGCGATCGACCGCGAAGCCGCCCTGATCGCCGACGAAGCACGCATCGGTGTCGACCACGTCATCGGTCCGATCGTCACCGACAACCGCGAAGCCGATCCCCGGCGCGGCTTCGGATCGGTCGGCGAATTTATGCAGGCGGTGTACCAGGCCGACAAGCCCGGTCAGTCGATCGACGCGCGCCTGCTGCTTGGCGGTATCGGCGCCGCCGCACCGAGCAACTACGGCAACGAGGCCGTCGGCCAGGACGGCGGTTTTCTGGTCCCGCCGCAGTTCTCGCAGGAGATCTTCAGGCTCTCGCTCGGCGAGGACTCGCTCCTGCCGCTCACCGACAACGTCGAGATCAGCGGCAACAGCATGGCTTTCCCGAAGGACGAGACGACGCCTTGGGGCACCAACGGCATTCGCGCCTACTGGCAGGGCGAAGCGGCCTCGGGCGTTCCCACCAAGCCGGTGCTGGGCCTGGCGACCTTGCGCCTGAAGAAACTGATGGCCCTGGTTCCTACCACCGACGAGTTGCTCGACGACGACAACGCGCTGACCAGCTACCTGCCGGAGAAGGTCGCGGTGTCGATTCCCTGGAAAGCCAACGAGTCGATCCTCTTCGGCGCCGGCAACGGCATCCCGCTCGGCTGCATGAACGGCGGTGCCATCGTCACGGTGGCCAAGGAATCCGGTCAGGCGACGCAAACCCTGCTGACCCAGAACCTCGCCAAGATGATCGCCCGCCTACCGCCGGGCTCGTTCACCAACGCCGTCTGGATCGTGAACAACGACGTCCTGCCCGCACTCTTCACCCTGACGCTCGGCAACTACCCGATCTACCTGCCGGTCGGCCAGTCGGTCGGCGGCATCCAGCTCTCGCCCTACGGCACGCTCCTCGGTCGCCCGGTGTTCGTCTCCCAACACGCCAACACCTTCTCGTCGCAGGGCGACGTGCTGCTGGTCGATCTCTCGTACTACCAGACCATCACCAAGGCCGGCGGCATGCAGACCGCGACCTCGATGCACCTCTACTTCGACGCCGACCTGACCGCCTTTCGCACCACCTTCCGCATGGACGGCCAATCGAAGATCCAGAACCCGATCGCCCCGGCCAAGGGAGCCAACGCGCTCTCGCCCTACATCCAGCTCGCCGCGCGCTGAGCGAGGCACGAACCATTTTCCCGCAGGAGACATCCATGTACCCCAACCTCAAGGGCAGCGAAACGCTGTCGATTCTCGCCACCATCGACCCGGCCAGCCAGGCGGCCGGCACGGTCACCACCGCCTGGGTGTCGGTCGCCAATTTCCATGCGTTTCTGGCGCTGGTCGAAACCGGCGTCCTCGGCGCTGCGGCGACCGTGGACGCCAAGATCCAGCAGGCACGGGACGCCACCGGAACCGGCGCCAAGGACGTCAGCGGCAAAGCGATCCGGCAGATCGTCAAGGCCAGCGGTGACAACAAGCAGGTGCTGATCAACCTGAGGCCCGAGAACCTCGACAGCAACAACGGCTTCGCCTTCCTGCGTCTGTCGCTGACCGTCGAGGTCGCCGCCAGCATCGTCGCCGGCAAGCTCATCGGTGTGCATCCGCGCTACGCCACGGCGGAGGTCTTCAACCAGGCCGCGGTGGTCCAGGCGATCTGAGCCATGCCCCTGCAACTCATCACCCCGGCCGCGGAGGAACCGGTGTCGCTCGCCGAGGCGAAGCGCCACCTGCGGGTGGAGTCTGCCGACGACGATGCGCTGATTGCTTCGCTGATCTCTGCGGCACGGCAAGCCGCAGAGACGCTCACCGGCCGTCAGTTCGTCACCGCGCGCTGGAAACTGGTGCTCGACAGTTTCCCCGGTCCGAGCCTGATGGGCGTTCCTGCGGGACTGCCGTTCTCGCTGCCGGGGCACGCGATCCTGCTGCCGAAATGCCCGGTTCAGTCGGTGTTCGCCATCCGATACCTGGACATGTCCGGCACCACGCAAACCATGCCGCGAGCGGACTACACCGTCGATACGGCTTGCGAGCCGGCGCGCGTGACCCCGGTGTTCGGCAGTGCCTGGCCCGTTTCCTTGCCGCAGATCGGAGCCGTAACACTTGTCTTCGCTGCGGGCTACGGCGATGCCGCCAGTGTCCCCGCGGGAATCAAGAGCTGGATCAAGCTGCGCGTGGGCAGTCTCTATGCGCACCGCGAGGAAGTCGCCCTGCTGACGAGCGGCAAGATCGAGTCCTTGTCGTTCATCGACGGCCTGCTCGACCCGTACAGGGTGGTGCTGGTATGACCGCGACCTTCAATCCCGGCCAGGCCAAGCAGCGCATCCGGCTGCAGGCCAAAAGCGTTACCCGCAATGCCATCGGTGAGGAAGTCGTGAGCTGGAGCGACGTCGTCACCGACACCGCCGACCATGCGCTCTGGGCCGAGGCCTGGCCGCTCAAGGGACGCGAGTTTTTCGCCGCCCAGCAAACCCGCTACGCCGCCGACGTGCGTTTTCGGATCCGGTGGCGGGCGGGTGTGGTGCGCGAGCAGCGCATCGACAGAAACGCCTTGGCGCGGCCGGCGCCAACAATCCGAACGATCCGTATTACTGGCGGTTTTTGGAGTTCGGCACGCGCAAGCTGACCGCGCGCCCGTTTCTGCGCCCCGCCAGCCGCAAGCTGCCACAGGTCGCCGAAGCGTTCATCGTCTCGGCCACCGCCGAGATCAACCGGCTCAACACGGGGAGTGAGTAATGTCTGCCGAAACCGAACTGCATGCCGCCCTGTCGGCCAGCACCGCGCTGGCCACGCTGGTCGATACCCGGATCACCCCGGACGCCATTCCAGAGGGCAATCCCCTGCCGGCGGTCGTCTACCAGCGGGCTGGCACCACCCCGGTCAGCACCATTCATGACGGCCAGCCGATCGCCGAGGAAGTCCGTTTTCAGGTCAGCGCCTGGGCGCCCACGCGCACCGCGGCTGACGCTGTGGCGGACGAAGTCGCCAACGCCCTGGCCGTCGCTGGCGTCAGCGTCGCCGATCGGTCGAGCGGCATCGACCCGGAGAGCGACCTTAAGTCCGCCACCGTCGAGGTCGACTGGTGGCACGTGTTCTGAGCCTTCCCCCCTTCATCACCCGCCCGCCGATTGGCGGGTTTTTCTTTTTCGGAGGCAAATACCATGTCCAATCCCCGCAAGTGGTCGAACGTCGCCGTCGCCCTGCAGTCGGCGCTGGGCGCCGCGATCACGATTACCGCCGTCACCAAGGCCGCGGAAGGTGTCGTCTCCGCGACCAACACCCTCGCCAATGGCGAATTCGTGCTGCTCGCCGTCGAGGACATGTGGCAACTGAACGACCGGGTCGCCCGGGTCAAGGCGGCCCCCGGGGCCGGCTTCACCCTCGAAGGCATCGATACCACGCTGTTCGATACCTTCACCAGCGGCAGCGCGCAGAAGATCACCTTCGGGGTCAGCGTCACCACGGCGACCGAGGTCAGTCCGTCCGGTGGCGAGTTTGATTTCATCCCGACGACGACCATTCACGCCGCCCAGCAGACGCAGATCCCGGGCACCCCGACGGCCGGTGTGTACACCTTCACCAACGTCTGGGACATCAGCGACGCCGGTCTGCTGGCGATCAAGGCCGCCTCGGACACACAGACCAAGCGCGCCGTCAAATTCACCTTCGGTGCCGGCGGTCCGATCATGTGCTTTAACGGCTACCCCGCCGGCCAGCTCCTGCCGGGGGGCCAGGCGCAGGCACTGGTCACCACGCCGACGGTCATCACCCTGTCCGGCACGCCGAGCTACTACGCCTCATGAGCGCCCTCTCCGCAAAGATCCGCAAGGCGCGCGAACTGCGTGTCGAAGCCGGGGGCTTCGTGTTCACGGTCCTGCGCCCAACCCCGCTCGAACGCGAGGAGAAGATCCGGGGAGACTCCGCCGCGCGCGGCATCCTCTCGCTGGTCATCGGCTGGGAGAACGTCACCGAGGGCGACCTGATCCCCGGCGGCGACCCGCATCCGCTGCCCTTCGACGCGGAGGCCTGTGCCGAGTGGCTGTCGGACCGCCCCGACCTCTTCGCCGGCATCGCCGACGCGGTCGTCAAGGGTTTTGAGGCGCACGTCCTGAAGATCGAGGACGCACTAAAAAACTGAGCGCCTGGCTGGCGGCGCGCGATCTTCCGGCGCAACTTCAGCCAGGCCATCAGATGACCCCGCTGCCAATCGCCACCGCCGTCCAGGCCTGGAACCTGATGGGCGGCATCGATTGGTCCGCGCTGCCGATCGTGATTGATCTCCTCGGTATCTCCGACCCCGAAGCCCTCATCACCCAGCTGGTTGCCATTCGCGACCACCAGAACGCTCAAGGGAACGACTGAACCATGGCCCTCGCCACGCTGACCATCGACATCATCGCCAAGCTGGCGAACATCGAGCGCGACCTCGGCATTGCCGACGGGTAGTCCGACAGGCTGCTAGATTGAATCGAGTCGGGCCGTCTCCCTTCCACGTCGTCGTCCGTTTGTCCGTTTTTTTCGGCGCCGTCTCCACTGCTCTGGATCGCGGAGCACCTCCGCTGGCGGCGGTGGTCAGCGGCCTGTTCTACACCAAACGACATCGAGCAATAATCTCACTGGGCGCACCGTGGCGTGGTGCGGGCATCTACGGTTTGGTTTAAAATTTTCGTACATTTTTGTGTATTTTAAACCATGGGGAGTGTAGCCTACACGGTAACTTGGCTATCGCTCAAACGCGGTAGCCACCCTCAAGCCAACCAAGGAGGCGTCATGATCGGGGACCGAATTCGGCAGGCTCGTCTGGCCGCAGGACTCACCCTGGGCGCCCTGGGAGACAAGGTTGGCGTAACGCACACAGCCATTCAAAAGTACGAAAAGGGGACGATGACGCCGCCGTCGTCGCAACTTCTCAAGCTGGCTCGTGCTTGTGGCATCCGCGTTGAGTACTTCTTCCGCACGCACAAAGTCGAACTGCTTGAGCCTGAATTTCGCAAGCTCGCGACGTTTGGCAAAGCCGCGCAGGAAGCGCTAAAAATAAAGGTACTGGATCGGATCGAGAAACGCGTCGAGTTGCTGGGGTTCTTCCCGGAATCGCCGCTCTTGCGCTTCGACTCACATATCGCGCTGCCCGAGCGCGTCACCGGACTTGATCAACTCGAGGGTCTGGCGGATCAGGTTCGCGACGCTTGGAAACTCGGGCTCAATCCCATCGGTGACTTGACTGATACCCTGGAGACGCGTGGGCTACTAGTGATCGTCGTCGACGAGGAGAACTCAGGGTTCTCCGGCCTGACTGCCATGGCGCGCACGCTCAACGGGCACATGTATCCGGTCGTTGCCGTTTCCTCGCGCTGGCCTGGCGATCGGCAACGATTCACGCTGGCACACGAACTTGGTCACTTGCTTCTTTCCGGTCGCCTGGACGCTCAAATCGACGAAGAAAAGGCCTGCGACCGATTTGCCGGCGCTTTCCTTGCGCCGAAGGCGGCGGCCGTGCAGCTTTTGGGCCAGTCTCGCCGAGGCTTGGAGTGGCAAGAACTCTACGCTCTGAAGCATGAATTCGGATTGAGCATGGCCGGGTGGCTGCAGCGGGCGAAGCAATGCGGCGTGATCACCAATGCGGTCCATCTGGCGATGTGGAGACGCTTTTCTTCGAAAGGCTGGCGGAAAGCCGAGCCCGGTGATCCGGTCCAGCGCGAGCATCCCCGACTGTTTGAGCAGCTGGTTTATCGTGCCTTGGGCGAACAATACGTGTCTGAATCCAAGGCGGCTGAACTGCTTGGCATCCCAATGATGCGCTTTCACAAGGAGCGTCAGCTGGAGTCAGTTGATGCTGCTGCTCATCAGTGATGCCAATATCCTGATCGACATGGAAGCGGGGGAGTTGATGGACAAGCTCTTCCGGCGTCCGATGCAGTTCGCGATACCGGACATCCTGTACTGGGAAGAAATCGAACCAGGAACGCCCGGCCTGAAAGAGCAAGGCCTGCGAGTCCTGGAGGTCTCTGGCGAGTATGTGGCTTACGCAGAGGGCTTGCCTGCGAAGTGCGGAACCGACCCAAGTGCAAACGACTACCTTGCCTTGGCGCTCGCCAAGCAAGAGGGCTGCCCGCTACTGACGGGTGATCAGATGCTCAAACAGGCCGCGAAGGATGAGGATATTCCCGTTATGGGCACCGTCTGGATCCTGCGAACGATGGTTGAGAACCAATTGCTGAACGTCGATCAAGCAGCTTGCTGCACTGGCAAGGATGAAAGAAAGCAAACGCCGACTACCGTGGGTGGACGCTGAGCGGATTCTTGGCAGTATTCACCAAACGGTGTTTCACCCCCGCTGAGCCACTGACGCCTACGCAAATTGGATGCGCCCCGCCAACACCCGCATTTCAGGGACAACCACCCTATGAAATTCCCCCGCAGGACCTGTCTCTATTGCGCGAATGATTCTGACCTGTTGAAGGCGGCTGGAAAGTCGATACGACGGCGGCGGACGGCGGCCCACATTGCTTTCACGCCGTTTTGCGTGACCCGGTAGAGACGAGAGTTGGTGACTTTGGCGATCAAGCCATGGCCGCGCAGTTTGGCGATCAGGCGGCTGGTTCGATGCGTACGCCGCTTGATTTCGGCGGGGTTCTTGGCAGGGGCCGAATAAAGCTTGCCCTGGAGATCGCGGTTGCGGAAGCCATTGATGGCGAACTCGCCGGCCAGCAGCGAGGTGAACAGAGCGACGTTCTCCGCGGTGACCGGGTTGAAAGCGGCGACATGCCGACCGGCCTTGCTCTGTGACCGGCAGAAGCGATCGATGGCCTTGATCGCCTGACCTTTAAGAGGAGCATTGGCCAAGGCGTCGATCAGGCGCGCGTTGGCGCCGTGAGCGACTTCGGCGTAGCGCCAGAAATTCGAGACCCCTTTGCGCATCGACGACCACCGACAGACGACCTGACCCTCGGCATTTTCGGACGAGGTGAGGATTTTGAACTTTGCCGGATTGTTGAGGGTGGTCTCGATTCTCAAGACGTTGAGATGATCGTAAAGTTTGACGGAGTTGCGTCGGATACGGAACTTGATCCGGCACCCTTCGGGCCGCTTCTTGCTGTCGATCACGACCTCGCCCGTGAAGAGGTGATGAGGTTTTTGGCCAAGAAAGCGCATGATGTCCGTGGCACCGAAGCCGGTGATGGCGGCATGGACGAGGTCCTGGTGGATACGTTCGAGATCGGCTCTGGACTTGAACAGGATATCGGTGGCCACTTCGGCCTGGTCCATGCCAAACCAGTAGCCGTCGAACTTCGCCGCGGCGATGGCCGGCAAGAGCGGATTGCCGCTGGCCACCTGGCGAATCAGGAACGCAGGCCAGTCGGTGTGGTTGAACTGCTCGGCAAGTGCCGCGGTGGCTTCGAAATCCGACACCCAGAGAATCTTGTTGTCGCTCCGCTCGAAGGCGACACCCACTGGCGGCAGTTGCCGACACAGCCACTCCCGGCCATTGACGTAAATCTGAGTGGCGTACGCTGCCCAGGTCTGGATACGCACGTGCATCCAGCCAAAAACCGGGTCGATCGGATACCAGTACAGGTGCAGGCAGTGACGATTGCGCCGAACGACTATATGCCATGGCTATAGTGGCCCTCTAGCTCGCGAGGTGTAAAAAATCACCGTGCTCATGGCAATAATGGTGCCGCGGAACAGGCAATCGTGGGAGACGATTGCTGAGCAGGGCGGTCACCGCAGCATCGGGATCTTCCTCCATGGTGATTACCGGAAGAATCCCGCTTTGCATCAAGCGCGCATGGAGGCCGGGCCCCATGCCGCCGGTAATCAGGATATTGATGTCGGCCAACGGTTCGGCAAGCAGCCCGGAGCTGGCGTGCAAGCTCTGCTCCATGGACACCTCGACGAGGCGCTTTCCGGTCACGACACCCTTTTCAAGGTCGTAGATCCAGAACTTGCGGCACTTGCCGGCGTGTTCGGTAATCGTCTTGCGATTCTGGCTGGTGACGGCGATTTGCATGATTTGTCCTTTCCTGGCAATTTGCTCGTGTCATGGCGAAGCGGCCGTTTGTGACGGCGACATGCCGACTCGCTTTTTCGAACGCCAGCGCTCAGGCCTGCCCGCTCGTGTCGCCGCCGATCAGCGGGCGGCGGTCGGCCAGATGGCGGTGTGGGGGAATCTCCAGATTGGCGGCGTGTTCTTGAACATCGCTATCCTCGAAGGTCGGTATCCTTGAATCATCAACTGGCGGCTATGCGCCAACATCAGTCAACTCTTATCAAGATTCGTGCCAGCGTTCGAGCACCGGAACAAACAGCGAGAAAGCAATGGCTTGAAGATGCGCGAGCCGCACGCTGACGCTTCTTTTTGGTGCCTGGCTGCCGATGTGGCAGTCAAAGCGGCACAATATGGCAGTCTTGCGGACAGTGATGAGGCATCCGCTCTGCGGCAAGGGGAGTCCGGTAGCGGCCGCTATCCTTGGTGCGGTTCCTTTGACGAATTGAAAATCTACGTCTGCCAACCATTGGCCATCCAGCGCCGAGTTCTGCATCGTCCGGCTACCAGGTCAGCCAGCGCTGCACGAAGCGGTTGTCACGCCGGATCAGGAAGCGCCGTAACTCGTCACCCAACAGAATCGCGGCCGCGAACGGCAATGCCAGCGAGACCTCGAACCAGCCTATCGGTGCGGTGCCGAAGAATGGCTGCAGGAACTCGATTTGCGAGATCGCCGCGAGTAGCGCCAGTTCCACCGCGATACCCACCCAGATCAGTTTGTTGCGGAAGATGCCGGCGGACAGGATGCTCTGCCGACGCGTGCGGCAGATCAGCACATCCGCCACCTGGCAGATCACCACGGCGGCAAAGAAGGAAGTCACCGCAGTGCGATAGAGCAAATCGGAGGTCGCCAACTCGACGCCCCACACCCAGCCTCCCCGATGCAGCACGACGAAGAATGCGAAGAAGCCGGCAGCGGCTTGCAGCATGCCGATGATGCCGTAGCTCATAGCCAGCAGCGGCCAGGTAAGCAGTCTTTCGTCACGGCGGCGCGGTGCCTGTTTCATCACGTCCTGTTCCGGCAACTCGCGCCCCAGCCCCAGCGCTGGCAATAGGTCGGTGCCCAGGTCAATGGTCAGGATCAGCACCACGGTCAGCGCCAGCGGCGCATCGATCGCCACGAAGGCGATGAAGGGCAATATCTCGGGGACGTTACTGGTCAGGACGTAGGCGATGAATTTCTTGATGTTGGAGAAGATGGTGCGCCCCTCCTCAATGGCCTGCACGATGGTGGCAAAGTTGTCGTCCATCAGCACCATGTCCGCCGCCTCTTTCGCCACCTCGGTACCGGATACGCCCATTGCCACACCCATGTTGGCATTCTTCAAGGCCGGCGCATCGTTCACCCCATCGCCGGTGACGGTGACGATCTCGCCCTTCTTCTGCAATCCCTTGACTATCTGAAGCTTCTGTCGAGGTGTCGAGCGTGCGAACACCAACTCCCGACTATCCAGCAGAACGGAAAGCTCCTGCTCGCTCATTTCCAGCAATCTTTCACCCACCACCACCTGCCCGTCGCCGGTAAACAGGCCAACCTGACGAGCGATGGACTCGGCCGTGGTGTGGTAGTCGCCGGTGATCATGAAGACGCGGATGCCTGCGCTGCGGCAGCGGTCAATCGCTTCGGCGATCTCCGGGCGTGGCGGATCGAGCATGCCCACCAGGCCCAGATAGACGAAACCCTCCTCACTGGCCGCATCGGCGTCGGTCGTCTTGCAGGCGAGCGCCAGCACCCGTTCGCCGCGCGCCGCCAGCACTTCGTACAGTTCCAGCGCGGTACGACGAGCCGACTCAGCGAATTCGACCCGCTCGCCGTGATGCAAACGATGCGTGCATTTTGTGAAAACGACCTCGGGCGCACCCTTCATGCAGGCGAGATTGGGCTGACCGCTCCCAGCTTTGTGCGTGGTGATCATGCGTTTTCTGGCGGAGTCGAACGGACTTTCGTGCAAGCGCGGGAAGCGCGCCGCCACATCGCCGATGGCTTGCAAACGCTGCGCCAGAACCAGCAGGGCGCCCTCGGTCGGATCGCCGAGATAGTGCTGCTCGGTCAGCCGTGCGTTGTTGCACAACACCATGACGGCCCAGGCATCGGCGAAACCTTCCGCCTGCTGCAAACCACTCTGAGCGGCCGACCATTCGCGCTCGCCCAGCACCAGCGTGGCGACCTGCATCTGGTTCTGCGTGATGGTGCCGGTCTTGTCGGTGCAGATCACCGTGGTTGAACCCAGCGTCTCGACCGCTTCGAGATTCTTGATCAGCGCGTTCTTCTTCGCCATGCGTTTGGAGGCCATGGTCAGCGCCAGCGTCACCGTGGGCAAGAGACCTTCCGGGACGTTGGCCACGATGATGCCGATGGCGAATATCAAACTGCCTATCAGGGGATTGCCGAGCACCATGCTGAGCGCGAAGAACAGCACGCCGAGCGCGATGGCGATGGCCGAGATGACGCGGATGAAATGGCGCAGCTCTTTGCGGATCGGCGTCTCCACCGTGCCCGCCGCCTTGGTCAATTGCACGATCTGACCGATCTGCGTGTTCATGCCGGTGCCGTACACCAGCGCACGGCCGTTGCCGCTTTGCACCAACGTGCCAGAAAACACCATGTTTCGACTCTCCATCAGCCGCTCGTGGGTGCAGGCCATTTTGCGCAACTGCGGTTCGCTCTCGCCGGTCAGCGAGGCATGGTCTACCTTGAGCTGATTCACCTCGAGCAGTCGCCCGTCGGCCGGCACCCGGTCGCCCTCTTCCAGCAGGATGACATCGCCCGGCACCAGCAAGCGTGCCTCGATGCGCGATATTTGCCCATCGCGCTGCACCGTGATCATCGGTGGCAGCATGTTGCGAAAGCTCTCCATGATGCGTTCGCTTTGCTGCTCCTGAAGGTAGGTGAACAGCGCGTTGAGCAAGACCACTACCAGCAGCGCGACGCCAATGTAGAAATTGCCTTCGCCCGGCTTCAGGTAATCGGCAAAGAACGCCAGTGCCGAGCCGACGAAGAGCAGCAGGGCGAAGAAGTTCGCGAACTGGCGCAAGAACTTGACGATCTCTGGCGTTTCGTTACGTACGCGTAGTTCATTGCTACCGAACTCGAGCAGTCGTTGGGCGGCCTCGGCGCTGCTCAGTCCGTCCCCTGTGCAGTGCAGGCGCTGCCGCAAGGCTTCCAGCGGAATGCGGTGCTGGTCGGCAGGCACGGTTGTCTCTTCATGATGAGTCATGGCACGCCTCTCGGTCGATATCGGGGCCGGGCTTGCGCGGGCAAGGCGCAGCGATGAGTCAATCATAATTCGACCGGGCGGCGATGGCTCATCTGGCCGTCGTGCTGACAGGGGGCATCGGTTCTGCGGCAAGGGGAGTCCGCTAGCGGCAACTAGCGGTATTTCCTGAGGTACACGCCCTCGAAAAAGCGTTTGGCCCAGTGGAAGAGGCGCGACGAGGGCAGGATGATCTGGCGCCGTGGGTTGCGAAACACCAGGGTGCCGTGATCGATGGCGTCGATGATGCAGATCAGTTCGACCTTGAAGGTCGCGCTCGGCGTTTGTCCGCGCAGGCCGGCGAGCACGTTCTCTGCCGCGGCGGCGGCCTGCAGGTCGGCCATGTGGGCCTGCTTGGGCATCCAGTCGGGGCCCGGAAAGCTGCCGGAGTCGCCGACCACATACAGGTGTTGGCTGCCGACGACACGGCACTGCGCGTCAGCCTGGAGCAGGCCACCCGGCGAACGCGGCAGTGCGGTCGTGTCAAACCACAGGTTGCCGGTCATGCCGGGCATGAAGAGGATGAGGTCGGCGGCGAACTCGCCACCCGCGGTGACCACCCGGTCGGCCTCGAAGCGCTCCATCTTGTGGCCGAGGTGGGTGCGAATGCCACGCTTGTCCATTTCCGCCAGCAGGTAGTTGACCGCTTTCGGGCCGAGACGCTGACCCGGTTCCTTTGACGGATTGAAAAACACCAGCTCGAACTTCTCCCGCCGGCCCTCGCGCTTGAGCTGCTCGTCGATGCCGAACAGGAACTCGAACATGGGACCGCCGCGTACGGCGGCAGGCTCGTTGGGGTTGCCCGCAAATCCCACCGCAATGACACCGCCGTGCATGGCGCGCAGGCGGTCACGAATCTGTTCGGCTGCGGCAATCCCCTCGCAGGGGGTGATGGCGTGCTCGATGCCCGGCAGCTTCTTGATGAAGCGCCCGCCGCTGGCAATCACCAGCGCATCGTTACCGACGTCGCCGGCCGTGGTCTCGACGACCCGCCCGCCGTCACGCAGGCCCGTCACCTCCGCGGCCACGTGCATCACCTGCATGCGCCGAAAGAAGTTCGCCAGGGGCACTATCAGCTGTTCGCGCCTGCGCAGGCCCGAGGGAATCCAGATGGTGCCGGGAAGATAGTGCAACTCCGCGCG
This sequence comes from Candidatus Accumulibacter sp. ACC012, assembly GCF_907163155.1. Classification (NCBI taxonomy): domain Bacteria; kingdom Pseudomonadati; phylum Pseudomonadota; class Betaproteobacteria; genus Candidatus Accumulibacter; species Candidatus Accumulibacter sp. ACC012. The sequence goes on along the minus strand of NZ_CAJQUC010000005.1, from coordinate 122,072 downwards.
CGGCGCGATCACGGTGATCTCGACTTTCGCATCGCGGCGGCGGATTTCAAGCACGCTGGAGAGCGCGCCGAAGCCGGCGCCGATGACGGTAATGCGGGTGGGTGGATTCATGAAAGGAGGCTTCTTGTTGGCAGGGGGTTGCAGGGGGCTAAAAGGCGGCAGGGCGCACGGTCCTACAAGGCCGAGGGCATCGGCCGTGAAGGGCATCAGCATTCAGCACTCAAGAATCGTGCCAGCCAGTGGCAGCACGCAACAGGCCCGGTATTTACAGCGCTTGACGGTGAGCGGACTATTTTCACGGGCTGACGATCGCTGCCGCCTGCCAAAACATGGCAGTATTTGGCAGAGCAAACGCTCACGACATGTCGAGACAGCGCTGATAATGAATGTCTTGACCGTTCCCCCCTTCCCTTTTTCCCCGACCCTTCTCGTGCAGAGGGAGAAGAGAGCTTCGTGGGTCGCGGACGCGACCTGCACGGCAACAAGATGATTGGCAGCAATGACCCCTACCCCAAACCCCCACCCTCCCGCCGAATTGATTTCCTTCCTCGAGTCGCTCGTCGAGCCGCATATCCTGTGTGACCGGAACTACCGCATCATTGCCGCCAACGACAGCTATCGCGCCAAATGGGAGGGGCAGCAGAAAATCATTGGCCGAACCTGCTACGAGGTATCGCACCGATATGCCGTGCCCTGCGACCAGGCAGGTGGATCTTGTCCGCTGCTGCGCAGTCTGCGCTCCGGTCAGCGGGAACGTGTCGTGCATCTGCATCACACCCCGCTCGGCGAACGCCTCGAAGACATCGAGCTGACGCCCATTCGGAACGCCGACGGCGAGATGGTCTATTTCATAGAGAAGATCGACCCGCTGCCGGTGCCGCGCAGCGATGAGCATGCGCGTGGCCTGATCGGGCGGTCAGCGGCCTTTCTGGCGATGATGGAACTGGTGGCGCGGGTGGCACCGTCCGAAGCAGTAGTCATCCTGCAGGGTGAGTCGGGTACTGGCAAGGAACTGGTCGCCGGCGCCATTCACCAGTTGAGCCGGCGGGCGCAGCGCCCGTTTATTGCGGTCGACGGCTCAGGATTGACAGAAACCTTGTTCGAGAGCGAGCTCTTTGGCCACGAGCGCGGCGCTTTCACCGGGGCTGTGGCGCGCAAGATCGGCCTCATTGAAGCGGCAGCAGCGGGAACCCTGTTCCTCGACGAGGTCGGTGATATTCCACTGTCGATTCAGGTCAAGTTGCTGCGCCTCCTTGAAACGGGGACCTTCCGGCGGGTGGGCTCCACGGAGCTTCGCCAGGCCGACATCAGGGTAATCTCGGCAACACACCGTTCGCTGGCCGAAATGGTCGAAGCCGGAAGCTTCCGGGAGGATCTGTACTATCGCCTGAATGTTTTCCCGATCTTCCTGCCGGCACTGCGGGAACGGCGGGAAGACATTGTGCTGCTCGCCGAAACCCTGCTCCCGAGAGTTTCTGGCGGACGTTCGCCGCGCCTGAGCCGCGCGGCGATCGGCTGGTTGCTCGACTACGATTTCCCGGGAAATGTCCGCGAACTGCGCAATCTCCTCGAACGTGCCTGCCTGCTGAGCGACAGCGATGAAATCGACCTGCGGCACCTGCCGGCAAGCGCAGCTGGCGGGGGACAGCGGTCGCTGGCGACGAAAAGCCCGCAATCGGGGCCAAAATCGGGCCAAAAATTGAACCTCAGCGATGCACAACTGCTCGATCTTGCAGCCAGTTTTCCCGGTAGCCGAAAAGAGCTCGCGCACCATGCCGGTCTGTCGGAACGGACGCTCTACCGGCGCTTGAACGCCCTCGGGGTGCTTGAGCAGGCCGAGGAAAGCCGGCCCCGCGGAACGAAGTAGCCGCTTCGCGCAGCCAGCCTATTTGCTCGGCTTCTGGCCAGTCGCCTGCGCCTGTTTTTCCCGTAGTCGCTTGTTCTTGTCCTCACTGCCGAAAAAGACGTAGCGGCCGGCGAGTTCGCAGCCCTTCATCCCCGGATCACAAACCAGGTTTTTCACCTTGGCACATAGCCCCTTGATTTCATGCGGACAGCCCCACGACGACATGGCAATCTCCAAAAAAGGCGGCGATCAACGCGGCCAGAACGCAAGAAGACAATTACCTTACCGCGAGAGCGCCTCCTGGCGTTCTTCACGGTCGGTGCTCATTGCCTTGCTGTAAGCAGTGATGGTATGAGCGCTAGTATAGTGCTGCTTTCTTGATGAGACTCTCGGCAATCATCCCGCACGCACGGTCATTGCGAGGAGGCGCAGCGTTGGTGGTCGTTGAGGCAGCCCCTTGCGGCGGTCGTGACGCGACCCAGGGGACTGGCGGCTGTGAATTGGCTTTCCTGACCATCAGGGTCGAATGGCCAACTCGATTCAGGCGCTACACATGGCTATGGCGTCGCTCCCGGCTCGGCCGTTGGCGCCGTCATGAGGACTTGGAGAGGCGAACCTGTGCTCAGATGCACGTCGCGTTGCGGGTACGAGATCTTGATTCCGCGTTCGCAAAAGGCCTTGTCGATGGCCATGTGCAGTTCGTGCGTGACGATGCTGCGGTTGAGGACCACGCGTGTGAACACGCGCAGCTCGAACTCCATACCGCTTTCGCCGAAACGCAGAAACAGCGCCGCTGCCGCTGGCTCGTCAACAACGCTTTCGTTGTTCAGCGCGACCTCCATCAGGGTGTCGACCACCTGCTCCGCGTCGCTTCCGTAGGCGACGGCAAGGGGGACGATCAAGCGCGTGATGGGATCGGACAGGGTCCAGTTGATGCAATCCTGGGTGATGAAAGTCTTGTTCGGGATGAGCAGTTCCTTGCGATCCCAGTCGCTGATGGTCGTGGCGCGAATGTGGATGCGCGTCACCGTGCCGGTATGGCCGGCAATGGTCACGATGTCGCCGACGCGAAACGGCCGCTCGAAGAGAATGACGATGCCGGAAACGAAATTGGCGACGATTTCCTGCAGGCCGAAGCCCAGGCCGACGCCGAGCGCTGCGATCAGCCACTGCAGCTTCGTCCAGTCGATGCCGAGAAGATTCGACGCGGCAATCAGCCCGACGAGAACAATGAGGTAGTTCAGCAGCATGGTTATGGCATAGCCGGTGCCGGGAGCCAGATCGAAGCGGCTGAGGACGGCCACTTCGAGCGCACCGGGCAGGTTCCGGATGGCGATGATGGCGATGGCGAAAACCGTCGCCGCGACGATCAGGCTCCAGAGGGTCACCACCTGCTGTGGCAGCGTGCCGTCGGCAGCGCCGAGGCGCCAGAGGACGATCTCGTCAAGCGTGCGCACCGCCGGCAACAGGCCTTGCCAGATCCAAGCCATGGCAAAGGCAATGCCTAGCAGGACGAGCAGGCGGAGCAGTGCGCGCGTTTGCCGGCTGATCGTGTGACGGTCGATTTCGTAGCTCTGCAAGGCTTCCGGAATGGCGTCGGCGGCGCGTTCGGCCGCCTGGCGATCGATCGTTTGCGTGCCCGCATCCCGGCCCGCGTGACGCGCTTCGCGCGCCCGTGCCAGCGCCATTCGCCGCTCGAAGACGGAGAAAGCGCGCTCGAGCGTGGCGTGCACAAGCGTCGCCATGGTGATCAGCACGATCGACTGCATGGTTAGCCGCAGCAGCTGTGAAGCGGTGTAGTGGTAGCCAAGCAGGGAAAGGCCAATCGTCGCCAGCGCGATGAGCATTAGTGCGGGATACCACAGGTAGACGATGTACCACAGCCAGTTGTCGCCATCGGTCTCGGCGAGACTGAGACGCGACAGGCGCCACAGCCGGGAAGCGATCCAGGCAATCGCCAGACAGAACACGATCAGGGAAATCCGTCCCAGGCCGTCACGTATCTCCGGGGCGGCGTGCACCGAAACCAGGACCATAACGATGGTGATCGGCACGAAGAGCAGCATCAGCCGCCGGGTGTTACGGCGCAGCAGGGTCAGCGTTGACAGGCTCCAGTCGAAATGCACGGCGGCGACGCCCTTGGCACGAACCAGCTGCAGGAGGAACTCCATGAACAGGATCAGGACGCCACCCGTCATAAGCGCGGTCTCCAGGCTGCGGGCGAAACCCGTATGGCTGTGAGCCAGGTAGGCCAGTCCAAAAAGTAGCAACGCCGGCGGCAAGGCAAGAGCCGCCGTGATCGCGAAAGCTTCCAGGGTCAGTACCAGATCATCCGACTGCACCTTGCCGATCCGCGGCGCCATCCGCTCCAGGCGCTGCTTCAAGCGGCCACGGCTGGCGATGGCGAGCACCAGGAGCAGCAGCAGGCCGAGGAATCCCGGCAGGCGGTGATCCAGATTTCTGGCGGCGGCCTGCCGCACGTCCTGCCAGTGCGCGGGCTCCGAAAGCCAGGCCATGGAATCAACCGCGGCGCGCAGCGTTTGCATGCCCATCGGTTGCGCGCTGGGAATCCAGAACAGATGGCTCTCGAGCGCATCACGGTAGGTATGCGAGCGATCGGAGAAATACTTGAGCTGGGTGAGCAGCACGAACAGTTCATCGGCGTAGCGCGCCTGCTCATTCTTCAGGCGGGTAATCAGGCTGCGGCGCTGTTCGAGCAGGCTGTCGATCGCCGCGCCCCAGTCCTGGGTAGCCCCACGCAGCAGCTTTTCCAGCGCCGGCTTGCTGGGCAGGTCGTAGGGCGGGCGCTTCTCCTCCAGTTGAAACAGGGCAATGCGGCTGGCCTCGAGTTCGCCTTCCGCCTTGCTGCGGGCGCTCTCGATGTTGATGGCGTCCGAAGCCTTGTCCCTTTCCTGGCGCAAGGCGATACCGAAGGCCGCCGAGGCGTCGAGCTGATTGAGATTGAGCAGGCGATCGAGCGTTTCCAGCTTGCTGTTGAGCAGCGACACGGCGCCGCGCAGGCGAGCGCTCTCGGCTTCCGCCTGCTGCCTTTTTACCAGTATTTCGTCGATCAATCTGGACAGGCGGATATTGCCCTCGGCAAAACCCAGCAAGTCCTCTGGCGCCGCACCCAGCGACTGCATGAAGGCCTCGAGATCGCTGACCAGCGCACTCACCCCGGCTTTGTGAACGCGACCCAGAATGGCTTGCAGCGCGGCGATGTAGTCCGTCGTACTGGCCAGCTGGTCAGCCAGCAGGTCGGCTTCGGCCTCCATCAGTGCCAGGCGTGCCGGTCGGCTGGCCAGGCGCTCGCTCAAGGCCTCGATCCGCGCCAGCCCGAGGCGCTTGTCGGCAGCGCGAGCGGCGGCCTCGGCCAGCTGAGTTTGCTCGGAGGTGCCGACTGCACGCGCGCTGTTGTCGACCTTGTCCACGCTCTCTTGCGCGGTGCTGAGCAGTTGCTTGAGCGCCAGAGCGCGTTCTGACTGCACGCTGGATTGCACCCGGGCGAGTTTTGTCCGCAGAATCGCTTCCTCACCCACGACGTCCAGAAGCGCCTGCTCGACAACGCTCGGCGGCTGCTTTTCTAGGTCTTTGGCGACTTTCGGCGGTCGGTAGGCTTGCTGCTCGGCGCGCAATCGCTGCCGCTCGCGGGGCAGGTCGCGCAGCGCCTGCGCATAGGCGCGAGCCTCCTCTTCAAAGCGCTCGGCAGCCTCGATGCGGGAGATGGCCAGCCGATACAGGGCGGCAATTTCGGCTTTCTGCGCAGCGCTGAGAGTGCCGGACTGCTCGACCGACGCCAGGCGCTGCTGCAGGTCCGCAACACCCGGCAAGAGCGTTTCCTGGGCGCCGAGCAGCGATGCCCAGAGCAGAACGATGGGCATGATGGCGCGGCGGACAATGAGCGCCAGAAACGTCGCCCGGCCGGGAGCGGATCGTCCCTGTCCGCGCAAGGGCATGGACATTGCTCAGCGCGCGCTATCGACGAGCGGCGCGAAACCGAGCACGACGCGGCGCGTCATCGCCGACTTCTTCTCGATGCGAGTGACGATGACGGTACCGACTTCGGCCGTGTTGGCCACATGGGTGCCGCCGCAGGGTTGCAGATCGACGCCTTCGATCTCGAGCACGCGCACCCGCCCCAGGCCACGCGGCGGCTTGACACTCATGCTGCGCACCAGGCCCGGGTTGGCATCAAGCTCGGCTTCCGTAATCCAGCGCTGGCTGACCGGATGCGCCTCTTTGACCAGGCGCGCCAGGCCCGCATTCAGCGCCGACTTGTCGAGCGGCGCAGTCATGTGGAAGTCCAGGCGCGCGTAATCGGCGGTGATCGAACAACCGTCGACCGGCTGCGGAACCAGCGCGCACAGCAGGTGCGTGGCCGTATGAAAGCGCATGTGCCGCTGCCGGCGCGGCATGTCGATCTGGGCGGTGACCGGCGTTCCGACGCTCAACAACGCCAGCAGCCCCTGCTGCGCAGCGCCCGCCAGGTGCAGAATCTCGCCCGGGAACGCACCCTTGCGGGTATCGAAGATCTCCAACTCGCTACCGTCAGGCAGGATCAACATGCCTCGGTCACCTGCCTGGCCGCCACCCAGCGGATAGAAAACCGTGCGATCGAGTTGCACGCCGCGCTCGTCGACGCGCGTTATGCGGGCATTACAGGTGGCAAGCGAGGCGTCTTCGCGAAACAGCTCTTCGGTCATCGGTGGTCCTGTCAAGGAAAGCCGCACCCGCCGAACTTGTCACTGCGGGCGATCAAGGCAAATTGAGGACTTTGAGTGTATACCGCTACGCGGTAGCCGGAAAGGAGAAGCCCTCGTAACACATGGGCTAAATGGCTGAATTTATTGGCAGTGTGGGGTGAAATTGAAGCGCCGACTGAGCGACTGATCGATCGATTCTTGGACATATGGCCGTTGCCTTCGCGCAGCGTGCTCCCTGGATTGCTTCGCTTGGCTCGCAATGACGACGACGCTGCTAGCCGCTCCAGTCGCGACGCCGTCACCGCGAGAAACCAACAACGCGGCAATCGCGCATAGTTTTCTGGCAGCGACCATCGTGACTTGCGCACCATTTTCCGGTAAGCAGCGCCTTGATTCTTCCGCTTCGTCGCCTCACCGCAGCCGTCATTCATGGGTTGCGGGTTATGCTCTGGCTGAATATTCGGCATGCCTGACACTTGCGACACACTGCCCGTTTCCGGAGTGAGTGGGCTCGCCTCACCCAGTAAAAGAAATGGAACCGAAGCGCTGATGGACCAGGCCACACATAACAAGATCGTCTCCTTCATCTGGGGCATCGCCGACGATGTCCTGCGCGACCTCTTCAGGCGCGGCAAGTACCCCGACGTAATCCTGCCGATGTGCGTCATCCGGCGCCTGGAGCCACTTCTACAAAGCGCAACCGCTGCGCGCACTGGAAGAGATCAGTGCGGATATCCTGGCCATCGAGAAGGAAGCCGAGGGACTGCTGGATGGGTTGCTGAAGGGCGGGACAGGCGCATGAAGAAAGGGATCAAGCGGCCCGACCGTGACGCTGCAAAGCAGGCAGTGACCAAGTCTGTGCCCACGGCAGGCGAGACAATTCCCGCTGACCAAGGAGCCCTGCTGGGCGATCTGCGAACTCTCGTCCGCTCGCCCCGCCAGCGGCTGGCCAGCATTGCCAATGTCACCTACACGCGGCTGTGCTGGCAGCTTGCTTGCCGCCTGCTGCGAGAAAACCTGCAGGCGGGACGCGCGGCCTACGGCAAGGAGATTCTTGCGACCGTGTCGCAAGAATTGACCGCCGAGTTCGGCGCCGGCTTCAGCTACACGGCCCTGACGCGCATGGCCCGATTCGCCGAGTGGACGACCGACGAGCAGATTCTTGCGACGCTGTCGCAAACATTGAGCGGGAGCCACTTCGTCGAGCTACTGCCGGCCGATCAAGGATCCGCTGGCCCGCGACTTCTACGCCGAGATGTGCCGCATCGAGCGCTGCGACGTGCGTACCCTGCGCCTGAAGATCGTCGGCATGCTGTACCAGCGCACCGCCCTGTCGAAGAAGCCGCAAGCCGTCATCTCGGCAGAGATCGGCAAACTTGGCGAGGGGCCGATGAGCCCCGACATCGTCTTCCGCGATCCGTACCTTCTCGATCTCCTCGGACTCACGGGGGCCTATATCGAACGCGATCTCGAGAGCGCCATCCTGCGCGAGATCGAGTGCGTGCTGCTGGAGCTTGGTACCGGCTTCGCCTTCGTTGCCCGGCAGAAGCGCCTAAGCGTCGGCAAGGACGATTTTCATCTCGACCCGCTGTTCTTCCACCGCCACCTGCGCTGGCTGGACAAATACGAACGGGAACTGGCGAAGAAGCGCCAATCGGTCTCATCCTGTGCGCATCCGCCGACGCCGAGCAGGTCGAACTGCTTCAACTCGACGCCAAGTCCATCCGCGTCAGCGAGTACCGCACCGAGTTACCGCCGTTGCCACTGCTGCGCAAACGGCTGCACCAGGCGATAGAACACGCCAGGGAACAGGCCGCCCGGCGCCTGCCTGACGCTGGAAGCCACGAATGAAGATCAACGACGCCACTTCACAGGCGATCGTCGCCCTCGCGCGGAGCATCGGTGAACTTCAGCAGCAGGCCGCACAGGAATACAGGCCAGTGGTCGACGACATCCTGCGCACTCGCTGCCGCGATACTCAGCACATCGAACACACACTGGATCGCCTGCTCGACTTCTGCGGTGATGACTTAGTGCTCGGAATGTACAAGCGGCTCTGCCGTCACTATTGGAATCTCGACCCGCTGGCGGACGAGGATGCGGAGATCGAGCCTGTCCCAACCGACGGGGGTGGCGATGGCCACAGCCAGCCAGAATTCGACCGCTTGAGCAACATCCTGAAGACCTTCAACGAGCAGTTCGGCACCCTGTTCGCCGACAACGACCGGGTCGCCAGGCGTATTCGCGAGGACATCGCGCCAAAGGTTGCTGCTGACGCAGCCTTCCAGAATGCACGGCAGAACACGCAACATACGGCGCGTATCGCACACGACCAGGGGCTGAGCCGAATGATGCAGGCGCTGCTCAAGGACGACACCCTGGTCTACAAGCAGTTTGTAGAGAACGAGGCCTTCCGGCGCTCGCTCAGCGACATGGTGTATGCGATGACGGGATAGCGCCGCGCCGTGTTGCAGGTGCGGTGAAACGTACGTACTCCTGGCGCTGCACGGACTTGACACTGCTGCCACGGCAGCCAAGGCGAGTTCTGTCAAATGACATATCCGCCTGCGCGCCATTGCCAGCAGGCGTAGCCAAGGTCATTTCGAGGAGGCAAAGCCGACGGGGCAATTCAGAGCTTTGCCTCTTCGCGTTGTCGATGCGGCGGCGGCAAGGAAATCAGAACGTGGAACTGGATTGCCGCGTCGGCCTCGCCTCCGCGCAATGACGGGGTGGGCGCCTCCGTTACCGCTCGATCTGATGCGCGCAGGCGGAAACCGACACCTTGATCCGAGTGGCACGGCTTCCCTTTGAGGCAGCCCTGGAAGTCTACACGAAAGCCGGACAGCAAAAAGCCCCGGCTTTTGACCGGGGCTAAATGCTTGAATCCGTTGGTGGTGATGGGTGGAATTGAACCACCGACCTATGGGTTATGAATCCGTGAGTCCCGGTGGACCGATGGGTTAATGAACCTTAACAGAGCTATACACAGCAAGCCATTGCGGCTAAACTCACCTTACCGGGGTTACACGAAACAGGACGGTTTTTTACCTGCAATGTAACCCCGGCGTAACCCCAGATTCCCCAAGGGCATAAGGAGAGGTCATGGACGATACCGCGAAGCTGCAATTCAACAAGGAAAAGTTGCTCGCCCTGCCGCTACCCGCAGTGGGCTCGCGATCGACTTATCACGACACCAAGGCGCCGGGCCTGCAACTGCGCGTGTCGGCAAGCGGCGTGAAAACCTTTTCGATGTACCGGCGGACGAAGGGCGGCGGACCGGAACGCGTGACCCTCGGGCGATTCCCCGCGATGACCGTAGAGCAGGCGCGCAAGGCAGCGGCCATGGTGAATGCTGAAATCGAGGATGGCGCAAACCCTGCGCAGGCGAAGCGTGTGCTCAAAGGGGAACCGACGCTCACCGAGGTCTTCGCCGAGTACGGCAGGCGACACGGGGAGAAAAAGCAGGCGTGGGCTGCCGATCAACAGCGCTTTCGTGACTACCTGCAGCCGTCCCTTGGCAAGCGGAAATTGACGACAATCACGCGTGCGATGATCGCCCGGACACTTTCCGACGCCGAGAAAACCGGCAAGGCCGTGGCCACGGTGCGCAATATTCGTGCCCTTGCATCAAGCATCTTCGGCAAGGCAATCGAATGGGGATATGTCGACGCCAACCCGGCACAAGGTGTCACGATTTCGGGCGCCAAGGTAAGCCGTGATCGCTTCCTCCGATCCGACGAGCTTCCCCGCTTCTTCCAATCGCTGGCGGAAGAGCAGAACGAGACCTTGCGAGACTACATTCTGCTGGCGCTGCTGACCGGCGCGCGTCGCGCCAACTTGCTCGCGATGCGCTGGACGGAAGTTAACCTGAAAGAGTCCGTCTGGCGGATTCCCAATACGAAAAACGGTACGCCGCAAAACGTAACGCTTTCGCCTGAAGCGGTGACCATTCTGCAAGCCCGACAAGACGCTGCCGAGAGCAGCGCCGTTTTTGTTTTCCCGGGAACCGGCGAGAGCGGTCACATCGAGGAACCGAAAAAAGCGGTCATTCGCGTCATGGAAAGGGCCGGAATCCCCTACGGCAGGAACACGCCGGACGGCGTAACGCTGCACGATCTGCGCCGGACCCTGGGCAGCTGGCAGGCCAAGACGGGCGCATCGCTGGCGATCATTGGCAAAAGCCTGAACCACAAGAGCCAACAGGCGACAGCGATCTATGCCCGTCTCGACCTTGACCCGGTGCGGGCGTCTGTCAATACGGCAACTGCGGCTATGATGGAAGCTGGCGGAATGAAAAACGCAGCGGAGGTGCTGCCCATGCCGAAGCGGGGCAATGCGTGAAGCTGATTTATCGACAGCATGCGGTGCGGCGGATGTTCGAGCGCCGCATATCGACTGCCGACGTTGGCGCGGCGCTGGCGTCGGGGCGCGTAATCGAAGACTACCCGACCGATACGCCCTACCCTAGCTGCCTGTGGCTGGGCTTCGCCGGCAACCGCCCTTTGCATCTGGTATTCGCCGACAACCCCGACGATGGCGAGCGCATCATCATTACCGTCTACGAACCCGACCCGGCCCTATGGCTGGCGGACTTGGCCACGAGGAAAAACCCATGAAATGCCCTATCTGCCGACACGGCGAAACCCGCCCCGGCGCTGTCACTGTTCCACTTGAACGCGGCGACGTGGTGATTGTTTTCCGCGAGGTTCCCGCGCTGCTGTGCGAGAACTGCGGCGAAGCTTTCCATGACGAGGCCGTTACTGCTGCCTTGCTGAAGCAAGCCGAGCAGGCGGCGGCGGCGGGCGTGGAAATCGACGTGCGGCGCTTCGCGGTAGCGGCGTGACCTGAGGAAACTTGAGTTTTGCTGCGCCTAGCCCGAGGTTGATCCCCGCGGGCGAAAACCGAGATACCTAGGTTCGCACGGCGTCTTGAAACAAGGGGAGCGAAAGGGCGCAAGATGATTGAAACAACGCATATTCGGCTGAATAAGGCCGCAGAAATGCTTAATACTGATACCGATACGGTGTTAATTGCTGGCTCAGAAGGAAGAGTGCGTTTGTACTGGCTATTAAATAGATCTGTGCACGCAGAGCTTGGCTATTTTCACGAACCGCCTGACCCGCCTCCAGACGAGCCGCCAGCGTATTGGGTGACAGAGGGTCTGGGATTGAAGTTCTTCTTTTTCATCCCGTTAGACAGTATGGAGGCTGCCGAACTTCTCAAGAAAGAGACGATTACCGCGAAGGCATCGGCGCTTACCGTACAAGACACCAACGGTCGTTTTTGGATGCCTTCTGGGGGCTGGGCCGTAGAGGGCGGCGGTTTAGTTCATGACGATTTGCACGTAACAAGGGATGCTGTTTTTTTGAAACGTACCGATATAGATTGCATCGGAGAGCGCGGCGTTACCCCTTCGGCTGGAACAGTCCTGGCGCTGCCGTCACACGCCCAGCGTGGACTCGTTTCCGACAAACTCGCTATCTTGAGTCGCGCGGCGGCGACATTTTGGGCGAACGTCGATAGAGACGACAGGAGCACACACCCCAAGAATGCTAGCGTGGCAGCATGGCTGATGGAACGTGGATATTCAAAGACGCTTGCCGATCAAGCGGCAAGCATAATTCGTCCGGAATGGGCGCCCACGGGCCGCAAAGCAGAAGAATAGCAACACCCTCGAATGCCAGCAACGGCATGATGGCAGCAAAGGGTGACACCCTTAACGGGAAACCCCTTGCCGTTTTTTTTGACGTTCTATTTCTCTATCGTTCGCACCATGAACTGCGCTGTGCGGTTCTGAACTGCAACATGCAGTTCCTTACTGGAGCGAACGATGACCATTCAAAGCATCATCGAAGCAACCCGCGATCTTCTCGACGAGAAAGAGGCGGGGCTGTTTCTGGGTTTAGGTCGTTTCCTGTGGAACGGGCAAGAACGGGGCGAAGGGCGAGACGGGCAAATGAGTGAGCTTCCCAGCGATAAGGTAGGCCATGGCGATGAAGTTTTCGACGCGGCGATAGCCGCGCGCCCGTGCGCGCGCCTCCTGGAGCGATCGATTCATCGCTTCGACGCGGCCGTTGTGTTTGCCGGCGTTAAAACCGTTGAGTACGCCAGGAAGATGCTTGCTGATCGTCCTGCCGAGGCGCTTGAATGGTTCGAGTCGGCAGCGGCTGGCCCAGCTGAGCCAGCGCTTGAGCAGGGGCGTGGCCTCGTCAGGTGTCGTGGCGGTGGCGTAGATGGAGCGCAGCGCCTGCTTGATCCGCCAGGCCCGTGCGGTCTTGAGGTTCGAGCGCTGCAACCAGTGCATGGTCTCGGTTTGTTTGACGGTCCAGTCGGCGGGCTTCTTGTGCAGGCCCCAGCGGGTGCCCTTCAGTTCGGGTTCGCTCTTGACCTCTGCTCGTCGCACCTCGTCCAGCGCCGTGCTGCTCAGAGCAACGACGTGAAAGCGGTCAAAGCAGACCTCGGCTGCTGGAAAGTGCTCGGCGGCGCCGGCCTGGAACGAGCCGCTCATGTCCATGCTGACATGGGTGATCGCGGTCGGCTGACCACCATGCTCGGTAAGGTCGCTGGCGAACTTCCCGAGCGTGGCCTTGTCCCGTCCCGGCGTCGCAAACAGCAAGCGCTGTGCATCAAGATCATAAAAAACAGAGATGTACGTCTGGCCGCGCTTACTGGCGGTCTCATCGACGCCAATCACGCGAACCTCGGCATGACTTTCCTGCGCACGCGCTTGGCCCACATGATGATTGATCACGCGCCACAGTCTGCGACTGCGCACACGCAGCAGTCGGCCGGCCGCCAGGACCGACATGGTCGGCGCCAGCATCAGCGTCAAAGCCTCGAACAGCAGGGTGAAGCGACTGCCTTCTCGCGCCCAAGGCACGGCGATCTGCGTGACCTTGCCGCAACCGGCACAGGCCACTCGCGGCACCTCGGCATGCAGGTGGGCTTCGTACTGAAAGAAATCCATATGGCGCCAGGAACGCGCCAAGCGGTCATGCAGCGGCTGCGCTGCCGCACCGCAAGCCGGGCAAGCATGATTGGCCGCGCCAAATCGGACCTGGAAATCGATCCGTCCCGACTCTGGCTTGAAGATGACTTCAGCTACCTGCCAAGGAGCAACGAGGCCCAGAGCCTGGGTGAACAGCGTTTCAATCATGAGGAAGAGGCCGCGAGAGGAAAGGCCGCTATTGTCCTCCATGCCGAGGGCGGCAGACTGCCTTCCTCGGCCCGGAGGAAGCGTAAGCGAGCGGGCAGCGATGTAAAGGGTTCGGCTGCGCCCGGACTGCGTCCGCCCTTGACATCGCCGCCCCCTCAAACCGCCAAAACCAGCGCCCGTTCCACACGAAACGACATAGAGCCCTGTTTCTCGATACTGCCCCCGGCACGCTGTCTGTTTGGCGGTGCACCGGGCGTTACAACCTTCCCTTCGTGAAGATCGGACGCAAGGTGCGTTACCGCCGTACCGATCTGGTCGCCTGGTTGGAGAAGCGCACCCGCGAAACCGGCGCGACGGCATAGAGGGCGGTGACGATGACCCACAAAACAAAGGGCCGCGACGGAGGCAACCGCGCGACCCAAAATACTGCATTCGACGCTCGACATTCTACTGGACGAAGTGACCCGCTGCCAGGCTGGTACGGTCTCGCCAGCGACGTGAAACCGTCACGTAATCGGCAGCAGAAAAAATCGTGGAACAGGGGCCGCCGATGCTGACCGTCGGCAACCCGGTTCCCGGATTCCGCGAAGCCATGCACCGGGCCGGCATTGTTCCCCCTGCCGTCGTCGAGCCTGACGGAGCGCTGCATCGCTTCCATGTTGAAGGCGACCGTGGCGGATCGCTCAACGGCTGGTATTGCCTGCACATGGATGGCCGGTCTGCAGGCGTCTTCGGAAGTTGGAAAACTGGCTTTTCTTGTACTTGGTCAGAGGCCGGCAAGCGCATCAGTACGGCCGAACACGAGGCATTTGCCGAACTGGTGCAGGAGGTGCGCAGCAGGGCAAAGGCAGAGCGGCGGGCGTTACACGAGGTAGGGGCACGCAATGCACAAGCCATTTGGACGGCTGCCGTCCCCGCCAATCGGGATCACTCTTACCTGATTGCCAAGGGCGTGCAAGCGCACGCCCTTCGGCAATCCGGCGCGGCGCTGTTGATTCCCTTGTTCGACAGTCACGGACTGCTGTGGAACGTGCAGCGGATAATGCCCGATGGCGCCAAGCGCTTCAGAAAGGGCCGCGCGGGCGGGCTGCACTCGCCGATTGGCGATCTGACGGACCCGGCAAGCCTGCTGATCTGCGAAGGCTGGGCAACCGGCGCAACGCTGCACGAAGAATCGGGACGGCCGGTCCTGTGCGCGATGAACGCCGGCAACCTGCTGCCGGTGGCGACGGCCGCGCGGGCTGCCTGGCCGGGTGCTGATCTGGTGATTTGTGCCGACAACGACCGCAAGACTGCCGGCAATCCGGGCCTGACAGCAGCAACCGCGGCGGCGAAGGCCGTAGGCGCGCGACTGGCGGTGCCAGAGTTCCCAGAGGGTGCAAGCGGTTCCGACTTCAACGACCTGGCGAACTTGCGGAAGGGTGCGGCATGACTGACGACCTTTTCGACGTACTACCGATTTCCGGGGTTACAGAGGTTACAAGGGTGCAAACCCGCGACGACGGGGATTCGGACGTAACCCCGAGCGTCGTCCCTGGGGTTGCAGAGGTTACAACGGTGGCCGATCTGCTCGCCAATGCGATGGAACCTGACGAAGCCGAGGCGCGGCACGACCCAATTACCGTAGTTCCCGAGAGTCACCGTCCGTGCTTTCGCGTCTATGACGGCTGGAGCGTGACCGATAGTGGTCGCAAGCTGAGGCCGGGCGTCTGGCTTCACACGATGAGCGCACCGAAACGCAACTGCGAGCCTGTCCCGGTGGATTCCTGGATTTGCGGGCCGCTGTATGTCGAAGCTCAGACCTTCGACGGTACCGGCAACAGCTTCGGGCGGCTGCTGCGCTTCAAGAACACGGTGGGCCGCTGGCGGACATGGGCAATGCCCATGGAGTTGCTCCGAGGCGACGGAACTGACCTCCGCGGCGAACTGCTCGCGATGGGACTGTCGATCGACCCAAGCGGCCGTTTCCACCTCGCGCGCTACCTCCAGGAGCGAGACCCAAAAAGAAGGGTGCGCTGTGCGCTGCAAGTTGGCTGGTGCGGCGCCGTGTTCGTCCTGCCAGATGCAGTGATCGGACCGGATGCCACGAGCGTGGTCTTTCAATCTGGCGAACGCGGACACGAGGAACACGGGCAGGGCGGAACGCTCGACGGCTGGCGTACCGAAATTGCGGCGCGCGCTGTTGGCAATCCACTGTTCATCGTCGGCTTGTCAGCTGCATTTGCCGGGCCGATGCTGGCACGCTGTAATGCGGAAGGTGGCGGGCTGCACTTCGTTGGTGATTCCTCAACCGGCAAGACGACCTTACTTGAAGCGGCTGCCTCCGTTTGGGGCGGGGCGAACTATCGGCGCAGTTGGCGAGCAACGGCCAACGGTATCGAAGGCGCGGCGATCCTGTTCAATGACTGCCTGCTCGCCCTAGACGAGATCAGTGAATGTGACCCGCGCGAGGTCGGCAACATCGTCTATGCGCTGGGCAACGGCCGCGGCAAACAACGGGCGAGCCGTTCCGGCGCGGCTCGGGCGGTCAGCCGCTGGCAGGCTTTCATCGTTTCGACGGGCGAACGCACCATTGCCACGACAATGGCCGAAGGCGGCCACCGATCAAAGGCCGGGCAATCGGTTCGCTTGCTCGATATTCCGGCCGCGCGGCAGCATGGCTGCTTCGACGTACTGCACGATCAACCGAGCGGCGCGGCGCTATCCGATGCGGTCAAGCGGGCCGCGGTCACGCACTACGGGCGAGCCGGCCGGGCGTACCTCGAACGGCTGGCGCACGATCCGCGCGACTTCGCAGAACGACTGGAGATCCTCAAAGGCTCGCCAGACTTCAACCACAGAGACTTTGAAGGGCAGGACAAACGTGCCGCCGGACGGTTCGCACTACTCGCGCTGGCCGGCGAAATGGCAACCGAATACGGACTGACCGGCTGGCCGGAGGGCGACGCGGTCAAGGCGGCGGTAGTCGCGTTCAAGGCCTGGCGATCGTTGCGCGGGCGTGGCAACGATGAGCGGCGGCAAATCCTGGAACGGGTTTCCAACTTCATCGAACGGCATGGCGACGGGCGATTTTCTGATGCGGACGCGAGCAACGAAATCCCAGTTCGCGAGCGGGTCGGCTGGTGGCGGGACAGCCAAGGGAGCCGGCTTTATCTTTTCACGGCGGTCGGAATGCGCGAGGCATTGAAAGGCTTCGACTTTAACCGGGCGCTTGACGAGTTGGAGGCCTGCGCCGTAATCCCCAAAGCAGGCGCGAACGGCAAGCGATCCAAGCTGGAGAGGATTGGAGGGCGAACGGTGCGCGTCTACGAAGTCCAGGCGGATGCGTTGGGCAGCAGCCATGGGGATTGATGATCTACTCGCCAAGCTGGTACGCGAAGTCGTAACCCCTGTAACCCTTGATGGTGCGGACGGGGTTACGGTGGAAGCCCCGGAAACACTGGCCAGCACCCTTGTAACCCCTGTAACCCCGCAAAACAGGAGTCCCCAAAAGGATGCCGAAGCAGGCGTGCTGACCGCGAACAGGCGCGACGGCGACGATCTTGACGACCGGCGAAGTTGCCACCAGTGCAGCAAACTGCAGGCTGGCGCGTGCATCGTCGCCAAACCTGGCGGGCTGGTGTCAGCAATCCGTGGCTATCGCCCGGCGGCGCCGGCGATGCTGCGGCGATGCTGCGGGTATGCGCCATGAGCGACGCGACACCTGACAAGCACCGGCGCTGGCGCGAGTATCACGCGCTGTGCGGTGCCATTCGTCGGCGATGGCACGAGCGCGGTTATCAGCAGCCTCTGCCACGTTGCCCACCCTGCCCCGCGGATTCGATTGGCTTGGCCTGTGGCGCAAAGACCAGAGCCGGGACACCCTGCAAAATCACGACGTTGTACTTTGGTGGTCGCTGCAAGTGGCACGGCGGCATGAGCACGGGTCCGAAGACCGAGGCGGGTAAAGAGCAATCCAGGATCAATGGCAGGAAGGGCGGCAGGCCGAAGAAGCAGGAACCCGAGTCGTAGGAGGAAAGGTTGAAGGAAGGCTTGGCTCGTCGGCAGCGCAACGACAGAGAAATCCCAAGTCATAGATAGGCAAGGTAACGGCAAGGGTACCCCAAGGTAACCCCAAGGTTGCTTCGTCGGCGTGGAGCCCCAGAAACCAGAGTTGTGAGACCTGAGACAACTTTGCCCTGGGACCCTTCAAAGGCATCCGGAAAGCGAAGTTCACCGCGTCTGGTTGCTGCACGTCGTCGACCACCAGCCGCGGGAGATTCATTGCACGCCAGCGGCGAGCCATGCCGAAGTACTGACGTGGTATCCGCTGGCGGTGGCCGCTGAACCGATAGCAACCACCCTGCATGCGCGCCAGCTTCGCTTGTAGGTAGGGCATTACAGGAATATGATTCACCGCTTATACCATCAAGATAACGGTGGCGGCAGGGCAAGCAAAATAACAACTCGCCCTCACGCGGCGCGGCTAGGGGGTATGCCATCAATGCTTGAGAAACTTGAACGGTTGGCCACCGAGGTTGCTGCCCTCCACAGCAAGCTGATCCTTCTTGTAGGCGCTCCGCGTACTGGCAAGACGGCATTGCTGGTCGCATTTGGAAAGCGGGCAAAGACCGAACCGATGAACGTTGGTTCGGAGCTGGGTCGCCGGCTGGCGGCAATCCCGCGAAAACAGCGCCACCTGCAGACCAACGCCCTTCTGCGCGACCTGGCTGATCAGCATGCGAGTGGCGACCTGCTGCTACTGGACAACATCGAGATCTTGTTCGACCGATCTCTCCAGCTCGATCCGCTCGATCTGCTGAAGCGACACGCGCACGCCAAAGGCGTCGTGGCCGTTTGGCCAGGCGAATTGCACGGCGACACAAGAACGGGCCGGCTGACTTATGCCGACATAGGGCATCCCGAACATCGCGACTACGCCCTCACCAACCTGATCCCCTTCGAAATTCAGTAACCGGGAAGAGAGCAACACATGCGCTACGGCGATCTCATTCAATTCGAACCGATCGAATCGGTCATACAACTACTCGACGCCAACCGGCCCGACGAAGCCAAGAAGCTCGTCGCGACCTACGTCATGTCCGACGACATGGCCGAGCGGATCGCCAAGCAGATGATTCCGCAACTCTCCTTCGACGCGTCCGTCGACCACATGGGCGTGCTGGTGGTTGGCAACTACGGCACCGGTAAGTCGCACTTGATGTCGGTGCTGTCCCTTGTCGCCGAGGACGCGGCTTACCAGCCCATGATCCGCCACCCCAAGGTCGCAGATGCGGCGGGACAGATCGCGGGCAAATTCAAGGTCCACCGCATCGAGATCTCCAGCCAGATGTCGCTGCGGGACATCATCACCCAGGAGCTTGAGCTCTTCCTTGAAAAGAACGGTGTCAGCTACTCGTTCCCGGCCGCCGACAAGGTGGTCAACAACAAGGCGGCGTTCGAGGAAATGATGGCCGCGTTCGCCGAGGTTCACCCCAATCACGGCGTGCTGTTGGTGGTCGATGAGTTTCTCGACTACCTGCGGTCCCGCAAGGATCACGACCTGGTTCTGGACCTGTCGTTTCTGCGTGAGATCGGCGAAGTCACCAAGCACCTGCGTTTCCGCTTCGTGGCCGGCGTGCAGGAAGCCATCTTCGACAGCAGCCGTTTCCAGCACGTCGCCGACAGCCTGCGTCGTGTGAAGGACCGCTTCACCCAAGTTTTGCTGGCTCGACAAGACGTCAGCTTTGTGGTCGCTGAGCGCCTGCTGAAGAAGACCGCTGACCAGCAGAACAAGATCCGGACTTACCTCACCAAGTTCGCCAAGTTCTACAGCTCGATGAACGAGCGCATGGACGAGTACGTGCGCTTGTTCCCCGTTCACCCGGAGTACATCGGCACCTTCGAGCGGCTGATCTTCACCGAGAAGCGCGGCGCCCTGGTCACCCTGCGCGACCAGATCCAGGCCGTACTGAATGATGAGGTTCCCAACGATCGCCCAGGGCTCATTGGCTACGACCAGTTTTGGGACACCGTGACCTCCAACTCGGTGCTGCGCTCCGATCCCGGCATCGGCCCCGTCCTGAAAGTGTCTGAAGTCCTGGCTGAACGCGTCCTGAAGGCATTCGCCCGGCAGGCGTACAAGCCGATGGCGCTGCGCGTCATCGCGGGCCTGTCGGTGCATCGGCTAACCACGGGCGGCGACATCTACGTACCAGTCGGGCCGAGCGCCGCAGAACTGCGAGACACACTGTGCCTGTACCAGCCGGGTATCGAAGACATGGGTGGCGACCCGGCGGACGATCTGCTCACCGCTGTGCAGACCACCCTGCGGGAGATCGTCAAAACGGTCAACGGCCAGTTCATCTCCAAGGCCCCGGACACCGAACAGTACTACCTCGACCTGAAGAAGGACGTCGACTACCAAACCCAGATCGAAAAACGCGCTGAAGCGTTGTCGGACGACGTGCTGGACCGCGCCTACTACGGTGCCATCAAGCAGTTGATGGAGCGCACCGACGAGAATAGCTACGTCACCGGTCACCAAATATGGCAGTACGAGATTGAGTGGCAAGACCGCCGCGTCCACCGCAGCGGCTACCTGTTCTTCGGCGCGCCGAACGATCGGCCCACCGCCCAGCCCGAGCGCGACTTCTACGTCTACTTCATCCAGCCGTTTGAGCCGCCGCGCTTCCGCGACGAAAGCAAGTCGGACGAGGTGTTCATTCGGCTCAAGGCACTGGACGACGCCATCAAGCGCCATCTGTCGTTCTACGCGGCAGCGCAGGACCTTGCCTCCACCGCCAGCGGCGGCGCAAAGGCCATCTACCTGGACAAAGCGAAAGACGCGCTGCGCGACATGAGCAAGTGGCTGCAGGAAAAGCAGATGAATGCCTTCGAGGTCACCTACCAGGGCAAGTCCAAGACCCTGCAGGATTGGGCCAAGGGCGTCTCCATCCGCGACAAGTTGCGTCTGGGGTCTGACGAGCGCGCGAACTTTCGCGACATTGTCAACGTCGTCTCTGGCCTGGCACTCAACCAGCAGTTTGCCGAGGTTTCGCCGGAGTACCCGACATTCCCGGTGCTGGTCACCGAGTCCAACCGCAAGCAACTGGTGAGTAATGCGTTGAAGGCGCTGGCCGGCGGCACCCGCACCAAAGACGCCAATGCCGTGCTCGACGCCTTGGAGATGCTGGACGGCGATCGCATCGAGCCGTGCCGTTCGCGCTACGCCCAGGAAGTGCTCAGTCGCCTGAAGGCCAAGGGGCATGGCCAGGTGCTGAACCGTAGCGAGCTGCTGAACGGACAAACCGACGTGGAGTACTTCCACCCGGTGAAATTCCGCCTGGAGCCTGACCTGCTGGTGGCCGTGCTGGGCGGCCTCGTCTACTCCGGCGACATCGTGTTGGCGATCACTGGCGACAAAATCGACTCCGGCAAGATCACCCTGCTGGCCGAGCGCGGGCTCGAAGAGCTCAAGCAGTTCAAGCATGTCGAAGCGCCGAAAGAGATCAACGTCGCCGTTCTGCGTTCACTGTTTGAACTACTCGGTCTGTCGCCCGGCTTGGCGCAACTGGCCACGCAAGGCTCCGAGGAACCCGTCAAGCAGCTTCTCGAAGCCGTCTCCAAGCTGGTCGGCCGTGTCCTGACGGCGGGTACGGATATGCAAGGCAAGCTCACCTTCTGGGGCAAGCCTCTGCTCACCGATGACGAGACCCGTGACTGGCGCACTCGCCTGGAAGCGCTGAAGACTTTCACCGAGGGTCTGACGCCGTACAACACGGTCGGCAAGCTGAAAAACCTGCGCATTGGCTCGGACGACATCGACGCTCAGAAGAGGAACCTCGAGGTTTTGGCCGCCGTCGAGAAGCTGCTGGCACTGGTGACGGAGTTGGGCAGCACGGCCGCCTACCTGTCGCAAGCCGAGATGGTGCTGTCCAGCGATCACGCGTGGGTCAAACAGGCGCAAAGCGCCCGCAAGGACACCCTGGACAAGCTCGCACTGGACCGCAACGCGCAGCATGCCCCCGAATACCGGCAGACTTTGGCCCAACTCAAGAAGGACTACCTCAACGCCTACATCACCCAGCACAGCAAGGCCCGCCTGGGCGTGGCCGAAGACAAGACCAAGTCTGCATTGCGCAAGGACTCCCGGCTGGTTGCTATGCGGGCCCTGGCTGGCATCGCACTGATGCCCACCAGCCAACTCACCGCCTTCGACGATAAGCTCGACAAGCTCAAGAGCTGCGCGTCATTGGTGGACTCGGAGCTGTCTGCCAGCCCTTGTTGCCCACACTGCAGCTTCCGCCCTGCCAATGAGCAAGGCGATTTCCTGCCAGCCGCCAATGTGCTCAAGCAAATGGATGAGGAACTGGACCGGCTGCTCGACGGCTGGCAGCAGACACTGCTCGACAACCTGGACGACCCGATCATTCAGGCCAACCTTAACCTGCTGAAGGCATCGGCACGAGAGCTGATCAAGAAATTTGTGGCGGCCAAGAAGCTGGCCGACCCCGTGATCCCGGACTTTGTCAGCGCTGTGCAAGAGGCGCTGTCAGGATTGGAGAAGATCGGCGTCACCAGCAAAGATATCAAAAATGCCCTGCTGCAAGGCGGTTCACCAGCTACGCCGGATGACCTTCGCAAGCGGTTCGAAACCTTCCTGAACGATCGCTGCAGGGGAAAAGACACCAGCAAGCTGCGATTCGTGGTGGAGTAAGGATGAGTACGCTAGTCGGTCAAGGGCTCACGGATATCGATGCATTGGCATTGGCCGTTCGCGATCGCGAATCGCGTCGGTTGATCGCAGAAGCAATCACGGCCTATCGCGGTGGTGCCTTACGCTCTTCCATCATGTCGACGTGGATTGCGGTGTCGTTCGATATCATCGCCAAGGCGCGCGAACTAGCCGCACAGGGTGAAGCTGCACCAAAGGCATTCGTCCAGGACTTGGACTCGGCAATCGCCAACAGCGACATCCGAAAGATGCAGACGACCGAAAGCGACCTGCTCAAGACCGCGGACGAACAGCTTCAACTCTTTGCTCCCCATGAGCTCGATGCGTTGCGGCGTCTGCAGAACGACCGAAATCTCTGCGCCCACCCAGCGTTCATCGTCGAGGATGAGCTCTATCAACCGACCCTTGAGTTAGTTCGGTCACATATTGTCCACGCCCTCCAGTACCTGCTGATTCACGCTCCCTTGCAAGGCAAGAGCGCCATAACCCGCTTCGATGCCGACATCGTCAGCCCTTCCTTCCCTACAATTTGCGCAGACATTGGCACGTATATCCGCGCCAAGTACCTCGACCGGGCCAAAGATGTTCTTGTTACCAATCTGATCAAAGCACTGCTCAGTGCGCCGTTCGGCGATGAGCGCGCACGCTTCGTCGGACGATCGCGCCTTCTGGCCATGACGTTGAGGGAAGTGGCCAAGGCCAAAACCTCCATTTATGACGCAACGGTGCCTAGCTACGTGGCAAAGAAGTTTGACTCAGTTCAGGACGATGTCCTGCTGACTATCTGCCCCTTCCTCGAAAACGATGTGCGCATTTGGGAATGGCTATCTGAGCCCGTGCGCTTGCGCATCAAGCAACTTCTCCAGACGGCAGAAGTTGAAACACTCAAAGCGCATGCCGCTTTCGATGCTTTCGCGGTTGCTGAACTTGGTGACGTGCTGCTGGCACGGTTAGACGCATTCGATCGGAACACTCAGATCAGCATCATTGGCGAACATCC
This sequence comes from Candidatus Accumulibacter sp. ACC012, assembly GCF_907163155.1. NCBI lineage: Bacteria > Pseudomonadati > Pseudomonadota > Betaproteobacteria > Candidatus Accumulibacter > Candidatus Accumulibacter sp. ACC012. The sequence continues at coordinate 98,651 of NZ_CAJQUC010000005.1, read as the reverse complement.
AAAGAGAGAATTTGTTCATCGAGGCATTCAGATATACAGCGACGCAGGCGGCTATCGAACTGCCGAGGCATGGGGGCAATCCATCATCCTGCCACTCGCTCCGCACTTTAATGCCGACGATATCCGATCGCTGCTCGAAACTGTGCAAGACAACGGTCGGATTTGGGATGCGGGTGGCACGCCAGACATTCTGAATACAGTCTTCGACATCACCCGTCACTTGCTTCCACAGAGCCGGCAGTATTGGCAAACGTTTGTCGATGGTCGTATCGCCCATAACCGGGGCAATACCGAGGACCACTATTCCTACCCAGGGCTACAACAACGGCTTGCCGCATAAGAACAACAAGGAACTGATCGAATGAATGATTTGCTGCACAACCAGAAGGGCACCGCCGCCACTTCCGTCGAATGCTTCGGCCAGACTTTCCCGAGCGACCAAGCGCGCCGAGAGCACTTCGTGGGATTGCTACGCGAGAAGCTGAAAGACCCTGCGTTCCGGAAAACAGAAGGGTTTCCCATCGGCTCCGACGAAGCAATCCTGGCGATGTCTGATCCGCCCTACTACACCGCGTGTCCGAACCCGTTCCTTGAAGAGTTCGTGCGCCACTACGGCAAGCCTTACGACCCCAGCGTGAAGTACAGCCGCGAGCCCCAGACGATCGACGTATCGGTCGGAAAAATGGACCCCCTCTATAAGGCGCACTCGTATCACACCAAGGTGCCACATTTGGCTATCGTGCCGTCCATCCTGCACTACACAGAACCAGGCGACATCGTTCTCGACGGCTTTAGTGGATCTGGCATGACGGGTATCGCAGCACAGTGGTGCGGATCAGCGCCTGCCGCATATCGGCACGAGGTAGAACAGGATTGGAAGAAGCAAGGCAAGGCCACGCCCAAGTGGGGCTCACGTAGAGTCATCCTCAACGACCTGTCGCCTGCCGCGACCTTCATCGCAGCGAACTACAACCTGCCATTGGATGTTGAGGCCTTTGCAAAGGCAGGAAAGCAGTTGCTCAAGGAAGTCGAGCAAGATATCGGCTGGATGTACGAGACCCTACACAAGGACGGGCGGACGAAGGGCCGGATTGAATACACGGTCTGGAGCGAAATATTTACCTGTCCGGATTGTGCCGGCGAGGTGAATTTTCTTAATGAGGCCTATGACGCTGACAACCAGCATGTCAGAAACAAATTCCCTTGCCCCCACTGTGGGGCGGAGCTAAGCAAAGACAAGATGGATCGCGTCCTAGAAAGTCGCATCGATCCATCTAACGGCGATAGCTGGAAGCGGGTTAAGTTTCAACCAGCAATCATTGTTTATAAGGTGGCTGGCAGCCGCCATGACAAACATCCTGATCACGCCGACTTGGATGCCTTGTGCCGCATTAAAGCGCTTGAGTTGCCTACGAAGATACCAACTGCCCGATTCCCGATTGAGCAGATGTATCACGGGTCCCGAATTGCGCCAAAAGGGTTTTCTAAAATCCACCATTTCTTTTTGCCGCGAGCTGCTCAAGCTCTAGGGTTGATGTGGGCGAAGGCAAACTCCGAACAAGATCTTCGGGTCCGAGGCATGTTGCTCTACTTCGTCGAGCAAGCCATTTGGAATATGTCAGTTTGCAACTCTTATCGTCCCGCCGGTTTTTCGCAAGTTTCGCAATACATGAAGGGTGTCTATTACGTCCCTTCGCAACACGCGGAACTCAGTCCTTGGTATGTCTTGGGTGGAAAACTGAAAAGGCTTGCAAAAGCATTCGAGCCAACCCGATGGAAAGATGCTGATGCAGCGATTTCCACGGGTTCGATCGGAGACCTTCCGGTTGCAGACGCCTCCATTGATTACATTTTTACGGACCCGCCGTTCGGCGAGAACATTTTGGCTCTATGTCGTTTCGTGTGGAACGGGCGCTGGTTTTGGCGGTTTGAGGGGGCGGCGATGTCAAGGGCGGACGCAGTCCGGGCGCAGCCGAACCCTTTACATCGCTGCCCGCTCGCTTACGCTTCCTCCGGGCCGAGGAAGGCAGTCTGCCGCCCTCGGCATGGAGGACAATAGCGGCCTTTCCTCTCGCGGCCTCTTCCTCATGATTGAAACGCTGTTCACCCAGGCTCTGGGCCTCGTTGCTCCTTGGCAGGTAGCTGAAGTCATCTTCAAGCCAGAGTCGGGACGGATCGATTTCCAGGTCCGATTTGGCGCGGCCAATCATGCTTGCCCGGCTTGCGGTGCGGCAGCGCAGCCGCTGCATGACCGCTTGGCGCGTTCCTGGCGCCATATGGATTTCTTTCAGTACGAAGCCCACCTGCATGCCGAGGTGCCGCGAGTGGCCTGTGCCGGTTGCGGCAAGGTCACGCAGATCGCCGTGCCTTGGGCGCGAGAAGGCAGTCGCTTCACCCTGCTGTTCGAGGCTTTGACGCTGATGCTGGCGCCGACCATGTCGGTCCTGGCGGCCGGCCGACTGCTGCGTGTGCGCAGTCGCAGACTGTGGCGCGTGATCAATCATCATGTGGGCCAAGCGCGTGCGCAGGAAAGTCATGCCGAGGTTCGCGTGATTGGCGTCGATGAGACCGCCAGTAAGCGCGGCCAGACGTACATCTCTGTTTTTTATGATCTTGATGCACAGCGCTTGCTGTTTGCGACGCCGGGACGGGACAAGGCCACGCTCGGGAAGTTCGCCAGCGACCTTACCGAGCATGGTGGTCAGCCGACCGCGATCACCCATGTCAGCATGGACATGAGCGGCTCGTTCCAGGCCGGCGCCGCCGAGCACTTTCCAGCAGCCGAGGTCTGCTTTGACCGCTTTCACGTCGTTGCTCTGAGCAGCACGGCGCTGGACGAGGTGCGACGAGCAGAGGTCAAGAGCGAACCCGAACTGAAGGGCACCCGCTGGGGCCTGCACAAGAAGCCCGCCGACTGGACCGTCAAACAAACCGAGACCATGCACTGGTTGCAGCGCTCGAACCTCAAGACCGCACGGGCCTGGCGGATCAAGCAGGCGCTGCGCTCCATCTACGCCACCGCCACGACACCTGACGAGGCCACGCCCCTGCTCAAGCGCTGGCTCAGCTGGGCCAGCCGCTGCCGACTCGAACCATTCAAGCGCCTCGGCAGGACGATCAGCAAGCATCTTCCTGGCGTACTCAACGGTTTTAACGCCGGCAAACACAACGGCCGCGTCGAAGCGATGAATCGATCGCTCCAGGAGGCGCGCGCACGGGCGCGCGGCTATCGCCGCGTCGAAAACTTCATCGCCATGGCCTACCTTATCGCTGGGAAGCTCACTCATTTGCCCGCCTCGCCCTTCGCCCCGTTCTTGCCCGTTCCACAGGAAACGACCTAAACCCAACATTTTCTACGCCGATCTGAACTTCCTCGTTGAAGGTTGGCACGGGGTTGTGACTGCCACCACTTCAGAGGCGATCGTGGACAAGCCAAAGAACAAGGGGTTACCAGAGTATCAACACTTGATGCAGCACTGCTTCGCCGAGTACTACCGAGTACTCAAGCCCGGACGCTGGATGACCGTGGTCTTCTCCAACAGCAAGGCGGCGGTCTGGAACGCGATCCAAGTCGCGTTGCAACAGGCGGGCTTTGTGGTGGCCGAGGTCACGGCGCTCGACAAGATACAAGGCAGCTACCGCCAGGTGACCTCCACAACAGCGGTGAAGCAGGACTTGGTGATCTCGGCCTACAAGCCTAACGGCGGCTTGGAGCAGCGGTTCGCCCAGCGAGGTGCCACTCCCGAGTCTGCATGGGACTTCGTACAGACACACCTCAAGAACCTCTCGGTGACCAAATCCAGGAACGGGGAACTGGAGTTCATCGTTGAGCGCGACCCCCGTCGCATTTACGACCGGCTGGTGGCATGGTTCGTACGCCATGACACGGCTGTTCCCTTGTCCAGCAACGAATTCTTGAGCGGCCTGCGCAGTCGTGTCTTTCCGGACCGCGATGGCATGGTCTTCCTACCGGAGCAGGTCGCCGAGTACGATAAGAAGCGCGCACAGGCCGCACAGGCGCCACAGATGGAGCTTTTCGTTTCCGACGAACGCAGTGCCATCGACTGGTTGGCCGATTTCCTGAGGCGGCGACCTTCGACCTATCAGGAACTGCACCCCGAGTTCATCACTCAGCTCGGCGCCGGCTGGAAAAAACATGAAACCAGACCCGAACTGGCCGCGCTGCTGGAGAACAACTTCCTGCGCTACGACGGCAATGGCGATGTGCCCAGCCAGATCCACAGCTATCTCTCGACCAACCACAAGGATTTGCGTGGTCTGGAGAAGAACGATCCTCGCCTTATTGCAAAGGCCAGGGATCGCTGGTACGTGCCCGACCCGAACAAGGCGCAGGATCTGGAGAAAAAGCGCGAGAAGGTACTGCTCAAGGAGTTCGATGCCTATCTGGCCATCACGGGTCGGCGGCTCAAGGAGTTCCGGCTGGAAGTGTTGCGTGCCGGCTTCAAGATGGCCTGGGGGAAGAAGGACTACCGGACCATCATCAAGGTCGCCGAGAAGATTCCGGAGATAGCGCTGCAGGAAGATGAAAAGCTGCTGCTTTGGTATGACCAGGCGCTGACGCGTATGGAGACGGACGCCTGATGAGCAACAAGGGGCAGCAATGAACCAGGACGAGCTGCTCGGTCGGCTGAATGCTTTCGAGTGGAACGACTTCGAGTGCAAGCGCGCGCAACGCGGCGTGCCGGAAGACGCCTACCGAACCGTTTCGGCCTTCGCCAACACGGCCAGCGGCTGGCTGGTGTTCGGCGTGAGCGAGCGCCAGGGACAACTGGAAATCACGGGGGTCGATACGCCGGACAAGGTGCAAAACGACTTCCTCGCCGTCCTGCGTAGCGGTCAGAAATTGAACCGCGTAGTCGCCGTCGACGCGCATAGGTTCGAAATCGATGGCAAGCACGTCTTCGCGTTCCACGTACCGGAAGCGTCGCGAGCCGACAAACCGATCTACATCAGGGGTGATCTGCGCGAGAGCTACATCCGCCGCGGCGCCAGCGACGAACGGTGCACGCACAGCGAACTGGAGCGCTTTCTGCGCGATGCCGCTCAAGACCGCTATGACGGTGTGGCGCTCCCTGATATTCCTGTGGATCGCTGCTTCGACCTGGCGACGGTCGAGTGGTATCAGGCACAGTTCGCCCGGCGCAATCCTGAACATCCGGAGGTCACCGATCCGATCGAATTTCTGCTGAACTGGAACTTCATTGTCGAACGCGACGGCCGGATGCTACCCACCCGTGCAGGGGTGCTGCTCTTCGGCGACGGACGCTATGTGCGCCAGATTCTGCCGCGGCCGGTGTTGGATTACCAGCGTATCGACACGCCCTTCGACCAATGGTCGGCAGAGAAGCGCTGGCACGATCGCTACGTTTTCGAAGAGAACATCTTCCAAACGTGGCGGGGGTTGGTTAGCCGCTACATGCGGATTGCCGAACATCCGTTTTCGCTCGACCCCGCCACCTTGCGGCGCAATGACGATCCGCCCGACTACGTGGCCTTCCGTGAAGCGGCGATCAACCTGATGATCCACCAGGACTATGGCGATCAAGGCCGCAAGGCATCCATTCGCCTGTTTAGTGACCGCACGATCTTCTGGAACCCGGGCTATGCGTTCGCGACCGAGGCGGAGTTGCTGGATCCGACCGAGAAGGAGGTTCGCAACCCGTCCATCGTGAAGGCGTTCCGCCGCATCGGCTTGTCGGATCAGGCGGGAACGGGGATCCGGGCCATCTTCCGCAACTGGCACGACCTCGGCCGCGTGCCGCCGCAGCTGAAGAACGACAAGGCCCGCAAAGAGTTCGAACTGGTGCTCATCAACAAGCCCCTCGTCAGCGAGGCGATGCAGCGGTACCGCCAGGACATCGGCGTCAACCTGACCCGTGAACAGGCCGATGTTCTGGCGCTGGCGCTCGAAAGCCCTGACGGCGGCCGCATCAGCTTGACCGACATCCGCGGGCTGGGCGTGAGCACTACCCAGCAGGCCAAGGAAATCGCCGATTACCTGGTGCGGCAGCAATTGCTGCAACCGGTCGGCGAGGCCCTGTTCGAGGTACCGGACGCGCTGCGACGGCGATTCGCCGAAGCGACCGAGCAAGTCACCCCGCATGTCACCCCCCAAGTGCCCCCGCAAGTCTCCCCCCAAGTCCTGGCGCTGCTGGCAAAAGTATCCGGGGAGATGGCGCGCCAGGAATTGATGGAGGCCCTGGGGCTGAAAGACCGCAAGCACTTCGGCGATGCCTACCTCCAGCCGGCCCTGGATGCGGGCGTGCTGGCGATGACGATTCCCGACAAGCCGCAGAGCAGCAAGCAGCGGTACCGCCTGACCGAGTTGGGGCAGGCGTCGCTCAAGAAGGGATGTGCATGAGCGACGGCTTCGGTAGCGGCGACTGGTGCTGGCATGCACGCCAGGCCACGCCCTGCCGCGTGATAGACAGACAGGATGTATGGGGCGAAACCGCCTACCGCGTCTGGCTGCCCACCAGCGACGCGGTGTTACGTGCGCGGCCGCAGGACTTGGCCAGGCTCGACAGCATTCAGCCAACGGTCGAGGGCATCCTCCATACCGCAGCGGCGGCCAAGCTGCTGGACGCCTTGGAAGACAAGCTCTTGCTGGCGCCCATCCAGTCCAGTGTGGTCCCCTTGCCGCACCAGCTCTACGCGCTCAACCGCGCCATGAGCCGTGGCCGCATCCGCTACCTGCTGGCGGACGAGGTGGGCTTGGGCAAGACCATCGAGGCTGGGCTGATCCTGCGCGAGCTGAAGTTGCGCGGTATGGCCAAGCGCGTGCTGGTGGTGGCGCCCAAGGGCCTGGTGCGCCAATGGCAGGCCGAGATGCGCCTGCACTTCGGGGAAAAGTTGCAATTCGTCGACCCGGCCGAACTCGCTGCCTTCCGGCAATGGCGAGTCAACGCAACTGAGGACGAGGAAAACCTCTGGCGGCTGCACGACCAGGTGATCTGTTCGCTGGATTCGGTCAAACCCATCGAAGGCCGCAGAGGCTGGAGCCTGGAACAGCTAAACAACTACAACCGCGAGCGGTTCGAGGATTTGATTTCGGCCTCGTGGGATCTGGTGATCATCGACGAGTCGCACCGCATGGGCGGCAGCACCGATCAGGTGGCGCGCTACAAGCTGGGTGCCGCCCTGGCTGAAGCGGCACCCTACCTGCTGCTGCTGTCGGCCACGCCACACCAGGGCAAGACCGACCAGTTCCTGCGCCTGATGCAGTTGATTGACCGGGATTCCTTCCCGGATGAAGGCAGCGTCAGCCGAGATCGCGTGCGACCGTTCGTCATTCGCACCGAAAAGCGCAATGCGATCGATGCGGAAGGGCAGCCGCTGTTCAAGCCTCGCGTCACGCGGCTCCAGGCCGTGGCGTGGCAAGCCCGGCACGGCGCCCAGCAGCGGCTGTATGAAGCCGTCACCGACTACGTGCGCCATGGCTACAACCAGGCATTGGCGGCCAAGCAGCGGCACATCGGATTCTTGATGATCCTGATGCAGCGGCTGGTGACGTCCAGCACGGCGGCCATTCGAGCCACGCTGGAGAAGCGGCAAGCGCTACTCAATGAACCCCAGCTGCAGGCGCCTCTGTTCGATTCGACCGAGATGGACGAGTGGGCGGAGCTGGACGGTCAAAGCCAAGTGGACATCGCGGTTCAGACTTCCGGCTGGGTGCAGGAGAAGGCCGAGCTTGACTTCCTGTTGACCCTGGCCCGCGAAACCGAAGCGCAAGGCACGGACGCCAAGGCCGAAGCCCTGTTGGAACTGATCTACAAGCTGCAGCAGGAAGAGAACGACCCAAGCATGAAGGTCTTGATCTTCACGGAGTTCGTGCCGACACAGACCATGCTGGCCGGTTTTCTGGAAAGTCGTGGCTTCTCGGTGGCCTTGCTCAACGGCAGCATGGATCTCGATACACGCGCCAAGGCGCAACAGGCCTTCTCGCGCGACGTCCGGGTTCTCGTCTCGACCGATGCTGGTGGCGAAGGCTTGAACCTGCAGTTCTGTCACGTCGTCGTCAATTTTGACATGCCGTGGAACCCCATGCGCATCGAGCAGCGAATCGGCCGCGTGGACCGTATCGGCCAGCGCCATGTGGTGCGCGCCATCAACTTTGTCCTTGAAGACACGGTGGAACACCGTGTCCGCCAGGTGCTGGAAAGCAAGCTTGAAGTCATCGCGCAGGAGTTCGGCGTGGACAAGGCATCTGACGTGATGGACTCGGTCGAAGCGGAGCCGCTCTTCGACGAGCTGTTCGTGCAGGGTCTGCAGGACCCGGACTCCATCGAAAATGTGTGCGACGCCGTAATTACACATGTCCGCGACAAGGTTGCCGACGAGCGACAGAATACCGACTTGCTGGCAGATGCCCATACGCTGGATGCCATTGAGGCTCGCAAATGGCGCGACCACCCAGCGCAGTTCTGGCTGGAACGTGCCATCACCACGGGTCTGCCGGCACGCGGCGGAAGTGCCGTGAAGAAAGGCGACGCATGGCGCATCAAGTGGCCGGACGGCAGCGAGTCGACGCAGGTTTGCTTTGACGCCAGGACGGCGGAACAGAATCCCGATCTGGAATGGGTCACCCTGGAGGACCCTCGCGCCAGAGCGGTGATCAGCGAACTGTCACGCTGCGTGGCCGGGCAATCGCTGGCGGAGATCACGATCACCGGCTTGCCCGAGACTGTGCAGGGTGTCTGGTCGCTTTGGGAGATCAGCCTTTCCGCTGAGGGTCTCAGCCGCAAGCGCTTCCTGCCAATCTTCGCAACGGACGACGGGCGAACCTTTGTGCCCACGGCCAGGCGCATCTGGGATCTGCTGTTGACTGAAGCGATCGAGATCAAGGGCGCCGCCGGCACCGAGCAGGCTGTGCAATGGTTCGAAGCCTCCATGACTGCTGCCAAGACTCAAGGTGAGCGCGTGTTCTCTCAACTGCTCGATGAGCACCGCTCGCGGCTGAAGGAGGATCGGGAGCGCGCCAAGTACGCCTATGACGCCCGTTATCAGGCCATTGATCGAATTGGCTTGCCAGCCGTTCGCGAGCATCGCCGCAAGCGGCTGAATGCCGAGCACCGGACGCGCATGGCGGCACTGGACGATGCAGATGCCGGCGTGCCGGAGCTCAACGCGGTGATGATGCTTCGGGTGGGTCCGACATGAGCCGATGGATTGACCGCATCCTCAAGGAGTTTCCGGCCGACCTGGCCCGTTTGTGGATTGCCGCCGACCCCGACGACGTACTGTTGGATGAGCAGGTACTTTCAAGCCTGCGTGAGCGTGGCTTCGAGCTGATGCCCTTCGAGGACTCGGTCGCGTTCCGTGCTGAGTATGAAGATCGCTACCGCTGCGCGTGGGACCGTGGAGAGACAGCGCCAGCCAGGTCACTTGTGCTGCACCTGCGCGGCACCAACACGAGTGACCTCCCCTGGGACTACCTCAGGCAGGCGCGTCGCGTGAGCCTGAGTCTTGCCGACCTGTTCCCGAAACTCAGCTATTCGGTCGTTCGGCAGATCGGCACTGAACACCATGAAGGGCTATTCGCTGCGCAGGCCAAGCACGCGCCGCAGGCATTCGGTGAATCAGCGACCAAAGAGTTCGTTCTGACGCACATTTTCAAAATCAGCCCGCACCTGATTTCGCGGCCTGAGGACCTGTGGCGCGAGTTGTTGCGACTGCACTACCGTGATTCCCCATTGCCGGCGGTCCTGGCTGCGCATATGGCCCATGTGCTTGGCGAACATGCGGAGTTCAAGGGTTTGCCGATCGGCGAACTGTTCGGGTCGAAAAGCGCCTCACTTCGCGTGATCCAGGATGCATGGTATCGCTGCCTCTCGCGCCTTGGCGTGACCGGGATACGTACCGGGGAGCCTACGCCGGCTGATCTTGTAGCTACCGCAGAAGTGCCGTTTGAGCACCCGGACGTGCGAGCAATCATCGACTCGATGTTCCTGGACGGGCTGCTCCACCCGCTTGCCGTTCAGGGGCTGCCTGCCTGCATTCCGGAGTGGGCGAAGGCCGGTATCGTGCGCGACCCGTTGGCACTGCGCGATCTCGTAGCGGAGGGCATCAAGGGCCTTCTCCAGTCACTGCCAAAGCTGGAATCGTCTCACCGCGACTGGGCAAACCTGGCCCGACGCTTGGGTGAGGTTATCGCCCGCTTCCACGCCTTGGACTCGGCTCGTGCCGAAGGGCTGAAGCCCCTGATCAGCGAGCTGCAAGGCGCTACCGATGAGCGCTTGCGGGAGTGGGTAAGCAAGCACTACGCTGACTTGCCATCCCTGCCCGTGGCGAATGGTCCGGTCATGGTTCACCACGTGCCGCGCTTTCTTTCCATGCGACGCAGCGCTGGAGAGAACAAGATCGCGCTACTGGTGTTCGATGGTCTTGCCGTCGACCAGTGGGTCCAGATCCGGGAGGCTCTGGCCAGACGCACCCCGAAGCTCGGCTTCGACGAGAGCGCGTGTTTTGCCTGGCTGCCGACATTGACGTCGGTGTCCCGACAGGCGCTGTTCTCCGGACTCAAACCACGAGAGTTCGCTGACACGATCGACACGACTTCACCAGAGCCGACCCAGTGGTCCCGGTTCTGGCAGGACCAAGGTTTGCGCGCCAATGAGGTCCTGTACCGCAAGGGCATCAAACGTATCGAACAATTGGCTGATCTGGATGCGGGCCTGTCTGAAGCGTCAATCAAGATCGCTGGCATCGTGGTCGACACCGTGGATGAGTTCGTTCATGGTTCCGTGCTCGGCAAAAGCGGCATCGCCACCCAAATCGAGGGCTGGTGTGAGACGGGTTTTGTCGATCGTCTGTTCTCGCTGCTACTCGACAAGGGTTTCAACGTTTACCTGACTGCCGACCACGGGAATGTGGAGGCGGTCGGCCAGGGTCGGCCCAACCAAGGCGTAACCGCAGAGATGCGCGGCGAGCGCGTCCGAACTTACCGTAGTGATGCCCTGGCCACAGAATCGGCTGCGGCCAATCCGAATAGCTACCGTCTGGATATCGCTGGACTGCCTGCGAACTTCATGGCCCTATTCGCTGGCGGACGTACAGCCTTCATGCAGCGAGGAGAACCTGCCGTGGTACACGGCGGCGTCTCGGTTGAAGAGCTGTTGGTGCCTTTTATCAAAGTAAGGTATGTGAGTTGACTGAATGAGTCCGACTGCCCCACAAATTGGCTTCGACCGCTTCATCCAGCTCGATTGGGTGGCTGCGGCGTTGAAGGTGCGTGCCGGGTTGGCCAACCTCGATGAACTGAATGATCTGCTGGATGCCGCCGGCCTTGGTTTGGCGGCCAGGAAGAAGACTCGCACGGTTTTGAACCGGCTTTGGCTTGAACCGCGAGTAGACCTTGTCGATTTCGCTAACCGTGGCGCCGAGATCTTCAAGGCAAATCCGGGTGTCTCCGTCGCAGCGCTGGCTTGGGGAATGGCGATCGCAACCTACCCGTTCTTCGGCAAGGTCGCCGAACTGGTGGGCCGTTTGTCAGCCTTGCAAGGCGACTGCAGTTCCGCAGAGGTGCATCGGCGGATGAGCGAGATCTACGGCGAGCGCGAAGGTATCTACCGCATGGCCAATATGGTTCTGCAGTCGCAGGCTGGCTGGGGCGCGATAGAGCGAGTGGAGAAAGGCAAACGGTTAGTTCGCTGTCCCCCGATTACTGTGACCCAAAATGAGCCCGCCGTTTGGCTCGTGGAAGCAGCGCTACGCTACGCAGGAAGGGCCGTGTCAACGGCGTCGCTGCAATCGATGGTAGTGCTTTTTCCATTCGTTCTCGACCAGTCATTGGCTTACATGGTCTCGAACAGCCCGCATTTAGAGCTTCGATCTGAGGGAGCAGGTACGCAGTTCGCGTCACTCCGCGAGTGAGGACGTCCATTTCTCTGCACGACAATGCGCTCTGTTGGCGCCAACCACTCTTCAGCGACAAGGCTCGGTGGTGCACCAAGGACCAGGACCTGGCTGGCCCACGTTGCCACATCAAATTCGCGAACTCCGCGAGCACTCGCGGCAGGCGCGCAGTGGGGGCGTGAGGTCCCAAGTGCCCCAATGCCACAATTTGCAGATGCAAGCCGCAGGATTAAAACCACCAGCGAACGATGGCCTCACTGAGACTGCCGATCAGTCACCCCGAAGTGGAAGTCGACTTCCTTGCGCGCGGGCGCCCATATCGTAACGCGCATGTCATCCTGCCGAAACACTTTCCCATGCGCGTTGCCGGCGTCTGTCTTCATGCTCGCAAAGTTCGCATCGAAGTTGCGCATCTTGACCCCTCTTTAACAACTCTTTGTCATATTGCGGCCTTTTCCGGGCTGCGGCGATTGTAAGTCATTGATTCTCAATAGGCCGCATTTCTGAGGCGCAATGTTGTGCCATAATAGTTTTTCAAGCCTAGTTTTTCCCCTTGCATTTCTTGTACGATCGTGGGCATGTATATCCGACAGACACGAACGAACAACAAGGTCACCGGCGAGGGCTACTTCACCTTTCGGCTGGTGCGGGGCGAACGCGTCGCAGGCAAGGTCCGTCAGATCACCCTGCTGAATCTCGGGCGTAATTTCGCCATCAAGCAGGAGGACTGGCCGGTGCTGTGTCGTCGCATCGAACAGCTTCTGCATCCCCAGGAAGCGCTCCTGCCACTGCCCTGCACGGGCCCTATCGAAAGCGCAGCCCAGCGCTACGCGGGGCAACTGATCGTGCGGTCGCCGATGAGCGACTCGCCGCCGGCGGCGGAGGCCAGTGAGCCCTGCGGAAAGCCGCGTCCGCCGGTGACGTTCGAGGAAGTCGATATTGACTCGCTGCAAGTGATGCAGCCGCGCTCGGTTGGCGTCGAGCACGTCGGTCTGCATGCGCTGACCGAACTGGGCATCATCGACCAATTGCGAGAGTTGGGCGTCAATGGCGTGCTGCGGGCGTCGATTATCGGCAACCTGATCGGGAGAATGGGCCGCCCGGGCTCCGAGCGGGCGACCTGGAGCTGGCTGCAGAAGCAGAGCGCCTTGGGCGAGCTGATCGACGTCGACTTCCTGTCGATGTCGCACATGAGTCTTTACCGTGCTTCGGACGTCCTGATGAAGCATCGGGAAGTGATTGAAGCGCGCTTGTTCGGCACCGTTCGCACGCTCTTTGGCCTGGAAGAGACGATCACGCTCTACGACCTGACCAACACGTATTTTGAAGGCGAAGTTCCGAGTAATCGCAAGGCCAAGCGTGCCCGTTCCAAGGAGAAGCGCAGCGACTGCCCGTTGGTGACGCTCGGCCTGGTGCTCGACGGCAGTGGCTTTGTGCGCCGCTCGCAGACCTTCGAAGGCAATGTCAGCGAAGCCGGCACGCTTGCTGGCATGCTGACCGGACTGGACGCCCCGGCAGGGGCGCTGGTGATCATGGACGCGGGCATCGCTACCGAAGCCAACATCGCCTGGCTGGTCGAACATGGCTATCGCTACCTGGTCGTTCGTCGCGGGGGGACCCGGCAGTTCGATGAAACACAGGCGGTCACGATCGAGACCGCCGACGAGCAACCGTTGCGGCTGCAAAAGGCGCTCAGTGAAGACGGGAAAGAGCTGCAGTTGTTTTGCCATTCACCGGGTCGGCAGCTCAAGGAGGAGGCCATGCTCGAATCCTTCAGCCAGCGCTTCGAAGCCGGACTGCAGCAAATGCAGGACGGCCTGGCCAAACCACGTGCCGAGAAGCGCCCCGACAAATTGCACGAACGACTCGGCCGGCTGAAGCAGAAGAGTCGCGGCACCAGCCAGCATTACACGGTGGACCTGGTGACGGACGAATCGGGCAAGCGGGTCACCGGGATCACCTGGCAGAAGGTGCCGCGCGAGGGGAGCCAAGCGACGCACCCGGGCGTCTATTGCTTGCGCACTAATGAACTCGACTGGGACGAGGAGCGGCTCTGGCGCACCTACACCCTGCTGACTGACCTGGAGAGTGTGTTTCGCAGCCTCAAGAGTGAGCTGGGCTTGCGGCCGGTCTTTCATCACAAGGAAGAGCGCGCCGACGGCCATCTGTTCATTACCGTGCTGGCTTACCAGTGTGTGCAGTTCCTTCGCCTAAAGCTGAAGGCGGCGGGCATTCCCGACAGTTGGGCGACCCTGCGCGAAACCCTCTCGATCCAGCGCCGGGTGACGACGACTTTCCGGCAACGCGATGGCCGCACGCTGCACGTCCGCAAGGCCACTGCCGCCGAGCCCGAGCTGATGGCGATCTATCGCGCCTTGGGCGTCAACTCAGACCCCGGAGGAACCCGAAAACTGGTCGCCTGACACGAAATTACGCGCTTGTTGTGCCATTAGAGATTCAAGTGCCTTGCAAGCAGTTGATTATGCAAGAGGTTTTTTTGAGAATGTTAAACACGGGTTGAGTTCTTCCGTGCAGTACGCGTTCAATTTGGAGAACTCAACTTCGCCGCCGCGCTCCAGTTGCAGGAACGCGCGGATTATCTGATGGTTGATTTGATGTGGCCGACCAGCCCAGAGTTCGATCCTTCTCAGTTTCAGGAAGTCGTCATCGCCAAGTGTCGGCTCGGCCGTTGAGGCCGGATCACGTACTGCTCGTCTCGTTTTTGGGCCACCAGCGTCATATTTGACATGACAAGCATGACACAAGAACTTGAACGTGCCCGCGATGGGCAAGTGGGATTCAATGATTCTTCGCTCAATCAGTTCGAGATCGCAGTCGACGACGCCAGCCTCATTGATGTTGTCGTAGAGCGCAGCCTCGATGAGCGTGCGGCGATCGCGGCCGTGAATGTGTGCGGAATGCAGTTCGGCCTTGACCCCACAGTCTTCACAGACCCCGCCCAAGCGATTTCTATGACTACGCGCCGCGTAGTTCACGGCGTTACGAACTCTGGGGCCGATGAAGTGATGGAACTCCTGAATCGTGCCGACGAACCTTGCCATTACGCTATTTCCCAATCGTTGCCGAGACTCAGTGGACTTCGTACTGGAGTCGATCTATTCGTCGCCCAAGTTCCATGGTTCCACGGTGCCAGACCAGCGCCATCGCGTGAAAGAGAGCGTTCGTCGAGGCCATGCCAGGGGAATGCCATAACCTGCCGCGACACGCCCGCATGGTGCACTTTTTTGTGAGGAAGCCGCCCGGCCCCATAACGCCGAGGTCAGGCTCTAGGACTTCGAGATCGCGGCTGGCTGGGCCAGCCTTTACTGCGAAGGGCAGTATAGGTGCTACATCCACTGCGGGCAAACTGCGGTTGGGTGGAGGTAAACCGAGCCACAGTCGCGCTCCTCGCCACAATAGCGTCGGCGTGCTATTGTCGTGACAGTCACGGTTTGTTACTGGAGCTTAAAATCACCAACGAGATAACCGCAAACGTGAAGCGTGGCAGACCACTCACGGGCAAGCTGCCGATGAACCCCGCCGAGCGCAAGCGGGCGCAGCGGATGCGCGATCGCCGCGCGGCGATCGAAGCCATTGGCGATGAGGAGAATGCATCACTGCGGGCCCTTTTAACGATGCTTGGGCGCGTTGAAACGTCCGACGCTGCCAGATGAGTGCGGTCAGCCAATTTGATGTTCCGATGTTCACGTACGGTGATGGTTGCGGCGATATGCTAAACGCACTAAGTGTCGCTCGATCATGGACGACAGTCGGGCAAGAGCGGCCCAGGCGAGTCGATCCTGGGGCTCTGCCCCAGACCCCGCACTCGCCGTGAGGCAGCCGTCGGGGATGTAAAACCCCCATCCCCGACAACTGCCTTGAGCGTCGGCGCCCTCCAGGGCGTCAAGGGGCTTTCGCGGCATAAACGCGGCGATGAAACATGCCGCATTTATTCCACGGTCCCCGTGACCCCCTTCCGAGCGCGGTTCGAGGGATTTGCCAACATCTCAAGAAGCCATCGATTGGCGCACCAGCGCGGGATTCGAAGCAGCGAAGGACATCGTCAGCCTCGAAATCAGCGACCCGCCACCGCACGCCGTGGCGCCGGCCTCTCGGGTTGGGCAAAGACCTCCAGATAAAGCTTCTCGTCGAGTTGGGGAAGGTCACGCTGCGCCGCGGCGGCGAGCAGTTCGGCGGCGAGCGTCGTCAGGATGCGGTAATTTCCTGCGGCGTGATCGCACAGCGTGTGTTGCAGCGCCGGTGTCATCAGACTGGCGTTACCGGCGCCGGCGAGCAGATGGCTCAGGCAGGCGAGCAACTCCTCGCGGCTGGCGTGTTCGGTGGCGAGCCGGGTGCGAATACGCGAGCCCAGCGGGATCAGTTCCTCGCGCCGCAGCTTCTCGATCAGGCGCGCATCGCCCGCCAGTACCACACACAAAAGCGGCTGTGAATCGAACCGCGCACTGGCCAGAAGACGTAGTTCGCAGAGCACCGGCGGACTCATCTCCTGCGCCTCGTCGACCAACAGCACCGCGCGTCTTCGCGTCGTCTCCAGATGCGCGAACCAGACCTCGCGCAAGGCCTTGAAGCCACCCCAGCGGTTATGCGGGCGCAGGGGCACAGCAAAGATATCGCCCATCTCGCGATAGAAGTCGGCGAGGTTGCTCTGCGGGTGATTGATCGCGCCCACCGTGATATCGGGCAAGCGCGCGAGACGCTCCGCCAGGAGGCGCAAAGCAACGCTCTTGCCGGTACCCGGGTCGCCATGGATCATCGCAAAGCCCCCCTCGCGGATCTGGGCCTGCTCGATCCGCCAACAGAAATTCTCGATCCGGGGCGGCACGTAGATCGCCTCGGTCGGCAAATCCGGGGAGAAGGGATTCCACTTCAGCCCATACAGGGCAAGGAGTTTCTGGTTCATGCGGGGTCCTGGTCGAGGGGTGGCAAGTACGCAGGCGGCAGGCCGGTGGCGGCGTAATCGGCGAGCAACTGGCGGAGCAAGGGCGCCAGGCCCGACGACGGTAGCGGCGACAGATCGGGGGTCACCGGCGTCAGGCGCCGGCGCTGGCCATCGGCGTTGGCCGACTTGTCGAGTGGCTTGACCGGGCAAAGAAGCCCACCGCTACGCGGATCGACCAGATCGACCCGTGTCAGATCCCAGCGGGCGTAACGCAGGTGAAGCACGGTGAGATGGCGATAACGGGCGGGAATCTCGAAGCGTGCTCCGGCCAAGCTCACCGTGCCATCGGAGCGCCGTTGCCGGCGCGCCACTTCGATACGGAATGCGGCAGACAATGCTTCCGTCGTCGGGCAGTCGCGACGGACATTCGGGCCGGCAAGATAACGCGTCAGCGGCGTGGTCTCGATCTCGGCATGGCGCGTGCGGTGATATTCCTGTTCGACCCAGGCTTGGGTCGCCTGATTGAGGAGATCGAGCGTCAGCGAGTCCTCGCCTTCCAGCATGGCCATCAGGCGCCCTTCGACACGGCCCCAGAAGGACTCTTGCTTGGCGTTTTGGTAAGGGGAATATGGCAGCGTCGTCTGATGGACAATGCCCAGACAAGCCAGGCCGGAGACGGTTTCATCGGCCAGCATGGCGGCGCCATTGTCGGTCATCAGGGCACGGGGCAGCCCTCGCTTCATGAACGCTTGCGACAGTCCGTGTATCAGGCTCTCGGCCGTTTCGTCGAGATACCACTGCAAGTGGCAGACGAGCCGCGAGCGGTCGTCGATCACCCCGAGCAGCAGCGGCTTGACCCAGTTCCCCGCACGTGTCAGCACCTTGCGTTTGGCGTGATGGAAATCGAGGTGCCAGAGGGCCGACACTTGATCGACTTCGAAGCTCCGGACCTCCAGCCGTTCGAGGCGGTCACGGGCCAGTAACGCCCCTTCGGTGGCGCGCTTGGGATGGGCTTGTCGGAACATGCCCTGCGCCTTGAGGTAGCGTCGAACGGTGGGGTAGGACGGCAAGGGTGAGTCGCTGCCCGCCAGTGCGACGCGCAGGTTGTCGAAGTGCAGTTGTGCGGTCCAGCCGGGATGTTCGCGGTACTGGGCGGTCAGCACCTCGACGGTTCGTGGACTCATGCTGGGGAAACGGCCGATGTTGCCGCGCAGTTGGTTTCTGAGCGTGGCGACCGGGTCGGCAGCGCGCCGTGCTCGGTAGTACCAGCGCTCCAGCGTCGACTTACCGAAACACACTTCGAGTCCCGAGAGGGGGTGTCGCCAGCGCTTGACGGCGAGCAGGGTCAAGGCGGCCTGCAATTCGCCGGCGGCCGGCGGTGCGGCCAGCAAGGGGCCGATGATCGAGAAGCGCAAACGCGCCCAGCGATCGCGTTTCAGCGGATCGATAGTGGAACTCAAGAAGGTCTCCCAATGTGGCGGCGCCGACGGCGCTCAAACCAGGAGCGAAGGCTACAAAGCCTCGATCAGGATGACTATCAACATCTTCTGCGGGCGATCAGCGACCCTCAGGCAAGTCGATCGGCCTGACCGTGAGGGGCGACAGGAAAACCAGGAGTCGCATCAGGGCTTCTTCGGCGTTTCCCGAAAACCGTTCGAGCAGGCTGGCGGGGAAGAGATCGCTGACCACAGGGGGCATGAAGTGGGCGCAGGTGGCTTGCCAGAGCGAGGTCTGCGGAAACTCACCCTGCCACCAGTGGCGCCAGCGTCGCAGGGTCAGCAACGGGACGTTGAGGGTTCCGGACAGTCGCGTCGCCGCTGGGTTCTGCCCGGCATGCCGGGCAGAACCCAGCACCACCGCCAGCGCGAGATATACGCGCCGACCGAGGAAACGCACCGACATCGAGGTCGTGCGCCGCCGGCAGCGATGGCAGCAGAAGCTGAAGCGCGACTCGAAATCGCCGCGAACCTCGCTCAGGCAGGCGCGCGGCTTGCGTGGATAATTCGCGCGGTGCAGAACACCGCCGCACCGGCAACCGGCGGCGTGTGTCTCGCTGGCCAGTTCTTCATCGATGCGCAGCAGCAAGCGGAAAAAGTTGGGCGATTGCAGGAGGGCGTGGCACACTTGAATGGTCTCTTGGCTTGGTAACCAGAGACTCCCCCAAAGGGTTCGTTTGTTCAAGTTCCCCGAGGGGGGTCACCTGCTCTCCATCACGCTGCGTGACCAGAAAACCACCAAACACCATCACGAGCGGTGACCGTACTCACCAGACGTTCCGCACGACGGGCCTGGGCTGAAATCGGCCGACGCTACGGATTCGTGACTATCACGAAATGAGGTACGACCATGGAAACGATTGAGAGCACGGCGTTGAGCAATTCTGCGGTGGTCCCGTTCCAGGCGATAACCGAAACTGCGCCAGCACCGAAAGCAGGAGCATACGATGGGGTGCGCTTCAACGCCATGAAGCACGGCATTCTGTCCAAACTGGCTGTGCTGGCGCACGAAGATCATGCCGAGTTCGACGACTTACTGGCGGCGCTGATTGACGAACACCGACCGGCCGGCATCACCGAGCGGCACCTGATCGAAGAGCTGGCGACCATCATCTGGCGCAAGCGGCGGGTGCTGCTAGCCGAAGGAGCGAAGATCAACGAGGGCTTGAAAGCGGTGGTGAACAATTCGAAGTCGGTCATGGCCTCGGCCGCCCCTTTTCAGCGTGGCCTCGCCAGCGACAACAGCCGGTTTTCGGACCTGATGACCCAAACGCCCGAAAAGATCGCCGAGACCGAACGCAATGCGGAGCTTGACCTGGCAGCAGCCCGCAAGGCGGCGGCGACCCTGCGTAAAGGCGGGGCGAATGCTTACGAAAAAGCCTTGCGCGTGCTGCGGCAAGATTCGCGCGACTGGTGGCAGGATCAGATCGAAGACGAGGAATACCCGGCGACCGCGGAAGGGCTGACGCAATTCATCCGTGAATTGCTCGAACCCATGTGGATGCGCGTAGCAGTGGAAATCCGACAGATTCCGGCGATCAAGGCCCAGACATTTGGCGAAGGGCTGCAAGCGTACCGACTGGAGAAGCTGAACCGATACGAAACGCACCTCGACCGCAAATTCGAACGCACTTTGGCGATGCTTTTGAAGCTGAAAGAACTTCGCAGCAAATGAAAACAGCGCCAATAAGGGCACGCCACAAAGTAGGCGCCGCAGGGCTTCCAGTCAGTTTGAGTACGCACCACACAGAAAATCTGCCGAATGATTTCGGCAAAATCGAGAAATCAGCAAATGGGCGGAATTGGTAGCGGGCGGCGGTACCAGGGTGGCAAGGCCACCACCGACGAGTATCGGGCGCTTGACGTGCGACAGCTCCAGCGCGCTGGCCGCCTGACACCCGGCCAGTCGTTCGGCTGGTGCTGGTCGCGCAACGGCGAAGTGGTCGCGCAGATTGATGTGCGAACAGCAGTGAGTGGGCTGGTCTTGAATTATCGCTATCGGATCAGCGGCGGCGAGTGGCAGGCGATAGAACATGCGGTCAGCGTGACCCATTCCGACTGTGCCAATATTGGCGGGCGGCGAGCGTGGTTCGTTTGTCCCGCACAAAGGTGTGGGCGGCGTGTTGCACTGCTCTACGGGGGGGCGGGCATATTCGCTTGCCGGCACTGCTACCGACTGGCCTATGCCTCCCAACGGGAAGCCGGCGACGATCGCGTAACGCGAAGAGTGAACTGTATCAGGCGTCGATTGGGCTGGCAGGAAGGCATCCTCAATCCGCGGGGGTGGAAAAAGCCGAAGGGGATGCATGCGCGCACGTTCGAGCGTCTGGCCTGCCGGCATGATGCTCTGATCGAGGTAGCACTCGCGGGGCTGTCCGCTCGAATCGATCGCATGTGCGGGCGGCTTGGTCGCATTCAGGACGCTCTGTGCGGCGGGCACTGAATCTGTTTCGCAAAATCGCTGCTTCAGTCACGAGCCATGCGAACTAAAACTGGTCAGCAATACGAACTTTCGCCGTTAAAGCTCTGGTCCGCCCTCCGGCGGCGCCTTACCGCCTGTGGGCAAGACAAAGCGACGCCGCAGCAGTGGATTGGCACCATTCGCAACCTGCAGAGCAAAGGGGTGAGCGCTGTCGAGATTGAATGGTCGAATGTTATCCCCGCGCTGGAGAAATCCCCGCACCCCTCTCTGCAGATTGACCAACTGCTCGCTTTCCTTGCGCACCACCCACCTTGCGAGCTTGAACTCCAGCGCTACGTAACCGACCGGTATGTGCCGACCGTCCGCTACGAGAAGCAACTGCGACCGATCGAGTTGCCGCCTCTCACGATGAGGCGCGGCCGACACGAACTTCGTTTGTTGCATTTCATAGATCGAACCTTCGGGCTTTGCATCTGGCTCCATGTGGAAGTTGATGTTGGACTGTTTGGACGGAATCGATACTGGTCCTTCTCCGTTCCACGCGGTCGCAAGAAACTGGCTCCGCATCCAGTAAACCGGTGGTTTCCCAGCGCTCGCGAGGCTATGGCATATGGGCGGCGGCTAGTTGACCACATGGCGCAGCGTTTGGCTGCAGAGGGATTCTACGGCCAAGTCAAGAGCCTCAATAAGTACGTGCCCTATGTCCTCCCCGGTGGCGAAAACTACACCGAGTGGCTGATTAGCGCGCCGAATCTTTCCACGAAGTACCGGGGGCCTCACTTCGACGTCCCCAATATCATTGCCCACGTGCGCACCACCGACCGTTTTACGCTTGAACGCCTGCGCCTGCTCTTTCTCGAAGAAATCCAGAGCGACTGGAATCAAGAACTTCGCCATGCCATCCAAGAAGGGAAAACGCGACGGTCGGCAACCGACACAGAAGCCGACATCCTCGATTGGGATGACGACGTGGAACCTCCGCCCCTTAACCCCTACCTGCATCATTGGCTCGATGCCGGGCTGAAAATGATGCTCCTGCTGGCCGCCAATCAGGGCTATGCGGGAATAGCTTGGTTGCCGGGGAGGCTTCACGCCAAGCGCTTCCCCTGGGCAAATGCTGATGGTCTGAAAACCTTCTACGACCGAATTGTTCCCGCCGCAGTTGCGAAGCTTGGCCGATCATGGGGTGTGGAATTGGTTGAAGCGCAGCTCTCGCCGTCTACTCGCAATTTCGGGGTACGCAAGGTGCCCCAGGCCGAACGGTGGTCGGTCGTAAACCTCGACTCTGGACAGGTTGAGGACGAGCAATTTCTCAATTGGGAGAAGGCCGAGGAGTTTCGGCGGTCGAAGGAGACCACGGCCTTGGAAAACGTGACAGCCCTCTATCTATCAGATCAAATTCGGGCCGACATCCGGAAATATGGTCTCCCTCAGCTGGGGGCAGTGGGGAAGAGGCTAGGATAGATGGTGTGGGCAAAGGTGCCAGCGCTCGTTTCACAGGGCAAGGTGAAAGCGAAAGACACGAGCACCGATTGATGACGACATTGAAATGCCGTTTCGCCGATAGACACCATCAATCCACAGGCAGAGACGGCGGCGGCTGAGAGCAGTGCCGTAGCAGCGCGAAAGCGGCGAAATACGCGGCTTGCGGTAGTCCCTGCTAACAGATAGAAAACAGGCGTCGTGTGCCACACTCTCAACGGGAAAGCTGCAATCAAGGATGCTTGCCAAAGAGATTGCCAACCAAGGCGCTGGCCGGGCGATAGTGCTTGGTGACTGCGGCGGCAACTATCGAGCGGATGCTTACCAAAACGGACCTTACCAGTCAGGCCGTGGGCGTCAGCACTGAACGAGCGGGCTCGGTACGGAGTTGCTGTAGCGGAATTGCTCGACAGAATTCGAAATCTGGAACGGGCGGCAGCTCGACGATGCCGCTGAAGTACGCGCAGCTTGGGTAAAACGGCGCCCCGTCGAAGATAGCGAAGAAGCCGGCTTGGTTACGGCAAACGTAACCCCGGCGTAACCCCAACAAAAAGCCCGACCTTGTTGGCCGGGCTAAATGTTTGATTCTTTGGTGGTGATGGGTGGAATTGAACCACCGACCTATGGGTTATGAATCCATCGCTCTAACCGACTGAGCTACATCACCTCAGGGCGGCAGATTATAGGACCCAGCCCGCCAGGGGTCAAGCCGAACGATACCGATAGTCGACGCCATCGTGCAGCGCCTGGCGAACGGCGGCCGAAAATTACATCAGCACGATGTCGTACTGTTCCTGCGTATAGCTGGGCTCGGCCTGCAGCGAAATCGGCTTGCCGATGAAATCGGAGAGCATCGCCAGGCCGTGCGACTCTTCGTCGAGGAAGCGGTCGATGACCGCCTGGTTGCCGAGCACGCGGTATTCGCGCGCGTCGAACTGGCGCGCTTCGCGCAGCAGTTCGCGGAGAATCTCGTAGCACACGGTACGCGCGGTTCTCACTTCGCCGCGGCCTTCGCAGGTTGGACAGGTTTCACACAGCACGTGCGCGAGCGATTCGCGCGTCCGCTTGCGCGTCATCTCGACCAGACCCAGCGCCGTAAAACCGTTGACCGTCAGGCGCGTATGGTCACGCGCCAGCGCCTTGTTGAACTCGCTGAGCACTGCCGAGCGATGTTCTTCGTTCTCCATGTCGATGAAGTCGACGATGATGATGCCGCCGAGATTGCGCAAACGTAGCTGACGGGCAATGGTCTGCGCGGCTTCGAGATTGGTCTTGAAAATGGTGTCGTCGAAGTTGCGCACGCCGACGAAGCCGCCGGTATTGACGTCGATGGTGGTCATCGCCTCGGTCTGGTCGATGATCAGGTAGCCGCCCGACTTGAGATCGACCCGGCGGGCAAGTGCTTTCTGAATCTGGTCCTCGACGCCGTGCCGGTCGAACAGCGGTCGCTGCCCGGTGTAATGCTCGAGCAGGGGCGCAACAGTCGGCGTGTACTCGGCGGCAAAGGTGGTCAGCCGCGAGAAGTTCTCGCGCGAGTCGATGACGATGCCGGAAGTTTCGGGATTGACGAAGTCGCGCAGCACCCGCTGCGCCAGCGACAATTCCTGATAGAGCAGCGCGGGCGGTGCGGCGGTGGTCGACTGGGCCTGGATATCGCGCCAGGTCTTGCGCAGGTACTCGATGTCCTTGGCCAGCTCGGCTTCGCTGGCGTTCTCGGCCATGGTGCGCACGATAAAACCGCCCGGTTCGTCCTCGGGCACCAGACGTGAGAGCTTTTCGCGCAAGGCTTCACGTTCAGCTTCTTTCTCGATGCGCTGAGAAATGCCGATGTGCTTCTCCTGCGGCAGATAGACCAGCATCCGCCCGGCAATCGATACCTGCGTGGACAAGCGCGCCCCTTTGCTGCCCATCGGATCCTTGATGACCTGCACGAGGAGGCTCTGGCCTTCGAAGAGCAGTCGCTCGATCGGCCGCAGCGGTTCGTCATTCTGCCGCGGCTCGCGGATATCGGCGACGTGCAGGAAAGCGGTACGGTCAAGGCCAATCTCGATGAACGCCGATTGCATCCCCGGCAGGATGCGTACGATGCGTCCGACATAGACGTTGCCGACGAAGCCGCGACTGGCGCAGCGTTCGATGTGCAGTTCCTGCACGGCGCCCTGATACATGACCGCAACGCGGGTTTCCTGCGGGGTGAAATTGATCAGGATCTCTTCAGACATGGGCTGGTGCTCTGGAAAATGGGGCGAGAAATACGGTTAGAATCGCGATTCGCCGCATTCTACTCTTAGTACCCTGTCACGCCCCCTCCCCGGATTCCTGCCATCTCAGCCTTGATCCCTGCTTCGCCCTCCACCGCGACCTCTCCCGAATTGCTCGCTCCTGCCGGTTCGCCGACGATGCTGCGCACGGCCTTCGCCTACGGCGCCGATGCCGTCTATGCCGGCCAGCCGCGTTACAGCCTGCGCGTGCGCAACAATGCCTTCGGCGATCTCGACACGCTGGCCACTGCAATTGGCGAAGCACACGCCGCCGACAAGAAACTGTACGTGGTCAGCAACGTCCTGCCGCACAACCGCAAGGTGCGTACCTACCTGGCCGACATGGCGCCGGTCGTGGCGCTCCAGCCCGACGCGCTGATCATGGCCGACCCGGGGCTGATCGACATGGTGCGCGAAACCTGGCCGGAAATGCCGGTGCATCTCTCGGTGCAGGCCAATACGGTCAACTTCGCGGCGGTACGCTTCTGGCGCAAACTGGGGATCAGCCGCGTCATCCTGTCGCGCGAGCTGTCGCTCGACGAAGTCGCCGAGATTCGCCAGGAATGCCCGGAGATGGAACTCGAGGTCTTTGTGCATGGCGCCCTGTGCATCGCCTACTCGGGCCGCTGCCTGCTTTCCGGCTACTTCAACCATCGCGATCCCAACCAGGGTAGCTGCACCAATTCGTGTCGCTGGGATTACAAAGTGAAGCCGGCGGACGCCGAGGCGGCTGTCGGCATGGGCGCCGGCCACGCGGGCAGCGCGGCCGGCATGGCTAACACGGGCAGCAGCAGCGGCGAATGGCTGCTCGAAGAGAAGGAGCGCCCGGGCGAGCTGATGCCGATAGAAGAG
Source organism: Candidatus Accumulibacter sp. ACC012 (assembly GCF_907163155.1). NCBI lineage: Bacteria > Pseudomonadati > Pseudomonadota > Betaproteobacteria > Candidatus Accumulibacter > Candidatus Accumulibacter sp. ACC012. Next base: position 73,364 of record NZ_CAJQUC010000005.1, on the reverse strand, counting down.
GATGAGCACGGCACCTACATCATGAACTCGAAGGATCTGCGCGCCGTCGAGCACGTCCGCCGCCTGGTCGAGATCGGCGTCGACTCGTTGAAGATCGAGGGGCGCACCAAATCGCCCTACTACGTTGCGCGCAGCACACAGGTCTACCGGCGCGCCATCGACGACGCCGTTGCCGGCCGCCCTTTCGACCCCAGCCTGCTCGGCGAACTCGAGGGCCTCGCCAATCGCGGCTACACCGACGGCTTCTATCAGCGCCACCACGAACACGAAATGCAGAACTACCTGCGTGGCCACTCGGAGTCGGGACGCAGCCTCTACGTTGGCGACGTCATCGACTGGAACGCGGCGCGGGCGCTGGCGCTGATCGACATAAAGAACCGCATCTCGGTCGGCGATCGGCTGGAGATCATCCACCCCTCGGGCAATCGCGTCATCACGGTGGAGCGCATGGAAAACCTCGGCGGTGCCGAAATCCGCGTCGCTCCGGGCAACGGCCACAAGGTGTGGATTGCTCTGCCAACGGAACTGCCCGGCGCGATGCTGGCGCGCTTCGTCTCATCCTCCGGCCAGCAATGAAGCAGCCGGCGCACCTCTTTGTCGACATCTCGGCGCATGGATTCGGTCATCTGGCGCAGGCGGCGCCGGTGCTCAACACGCTCAGCAAGCGCTTGCCGGAACTGCGCCTGACCATCCGCAGCGGCCTGCCCACCGACAAGCTGCAGGCACGCGTCATGGCCGACTTCACCCACCTGCAGGAGCGCAGCGACTTCGGCTACGTGATGCACGATGCCGTCAGCCTCGACCTCGAGGCGACGGCGCTCGCCTATCGCCGTCAGCACGCCGACTGGGACCGCCTGGTTGATCGTGATGCCCGCCTCTTCCGCGAGCTGCAGCCCAATCTGGTGTTCAGCGACGTTGCCTACCTGCCGCTGGCCGGTGCCGCACGCGCCGGCATCCCGTCGGTGTCCATGTGCTCGCTGAACTGGGCCGAGCTCTTTGCCCATTTCTTCGCCAGGGAGGAGTGGGCAGAGGCCATTCATCGCCAGATGCTGGACGCGTATGCAAGTGCCGAGTGCTTCCTGCGCGCGACACCGGGAATGGCCATGGCCGACCTGCCACGGCTACGCCCCATCGGCCCGCTGGCCGCACTCGGCAACGACTGTCGGAAGGCCCTGCGCGAACGGCTGGGCAGCGGCATGGACGAGCGCCTGGTCCTGATCGCTTTTGGCGGCTTCGAGAAGGAGCTGCCCATTGCTGCCTGGCCAGCGATCCCCGGCGTACGCTGCTTGATTCCACAGGCCTGGCAGCTCACACATCCGAGCGTCAGCGATTTCGAACCTCTCGGGCTATCGATCGCCGATGTCTTGCGTTCGGTAGACGCGGTGCTTACCAAGCCCGGCTACGGCACTTTCGCCGAAGCCGCCTGCAACGGCACGCCGCTGCTCTACCTGCGCCGTGAAGACTGGCCAGAGCAGGATTTCCTGATCGACTGGCTGCAAACGCACGGCCGCTGCAGGGAAATCAGCGCTGGCGAGCTGCTTGCCGGTCGGCTGCTGCCCTCACTCGAGGCCTTGTGGCGCCAGGCCGCGCCGCCGATTCCGACGCCCTCGGGCGCTGAAGATGCGGCGGCGGTGCTGCTGCCATGGCTAGGGCTGAGCACTCGGCAGGCCTAGCTGGCAGCCGCGCCGACACCGATGCCGACACGAAGTGCGGCGGTGATGGGCAGCATTCATGTGGGGGAATCGGCACACACCTCGCCCACCTCCTTGTGGCGTGCGCCGGCCAGGCGCCAAATCTAGCGACGGCGGCGAAGGGTGAAGCCAGCGAGCGCCAGGCCGAAGAGCGCGAGCGTCCCCGGTTCGGGTACCGTGCCGTACAAGGCGATACCATCGTTGATGCATTCCTCGAAGAAATGCGCCGTGAATTTCCCGCCAGGCAGCGCGGCGAGGTCAAAAGAGAAGCCGAAGATTTGTGGGCCGACGGCACCAAAGTGGGCAAAATCAAGGCCCAGGTTCTCTAGTTGGATTTTGTTGAGCGAACTGATAGCCGACACCAGGGCGCCGCTGGCAATGTTGGCATAGATGTCGCGATTGCCGAAGTAGTTGGTCACGTCGGTGGTCGAGCTCAGGTCACCCATGCTGCCCGTGGGCCGCCCGAAGCCGGCATCGTAGTAAGCCTGCAAGCTTGCGTAACCTTGGTTCGCCAAGGTCAGATTGACGACGCTCAGGTTCTTGAACAAGCCAAGGGTCGTATTGCTGACGCCGGGGGTGCCGTTGCCAAGCGAGTCGTTGGCACTGGCAAAGCGAATTCCGAACACTCTGGGGTCATTGAACTCGCCTGGCGTGTCGAGATTGTGCGACGAGAAGTTGAGATAGAGATCGCCCGGGGCAATGCTCCCATTGCGGGCACCGGCGTTGGTCACCCCCGCCAGCGGCATCCCGCCACTGATCGCGAAGTAGCCGGTCGAGCCGATCTTGCGGAAGGCCAGGCCACGCTCTTCGTAAGACGCCCCACCGGAGCCGTCAGTAAACGAGTCGATGGCGTAGTTCCAGTCCTGGTAGACGGTGCCTGCGCTGGCGTCGGAAGCACTGACCGCCAGGGCGGCGAAGCCAGCCACCAACAAGGCGGGAGCGAGACAGCGGCGGATGCGGCCAGCTACGGTCGACCTCGAGCAGGCCTCAGGCTTGCGAGAAGAGATATTCATGGTACGATTCCGTTCCGAAGTAACTGAATGATGGTTTTTCAGACCGCGCTTCAGGGGGCACAAGCACACTAGGCAATGACCACTAATCATTGCCGTGCCAACCGAGGACGCGACGCACATCCGCTTTTGAAGCCCGGCAAGGTTTCTCGGAGCGGGGAAGGCGAATCCACAGCCTGGCTCGACTTCGGAATCAAGTATCTCTCGTCGAGCCGGCAGCTGGTTATGAACTAAGTCACGGGGTCCGTCATCTTCAGCGCGCTGGCATGCTTTGCAGGAGCGGAGGGATTGCCGGACCCCGTGCCGCCTTCACGCGCGAGAAGGGATTCTTTCTGGCACCGATAGTGGCCCACGCTCGGCCAGGTCGCATTCGCGCTGGGGATGCGCGCCGACGACGGTCCGCTGCTGGTGCAGGGAGAGATTCATTCCTGCCTGCCTGGAAGAATCCTGCAGACCGCGAGCGCCGCTGTCGACGCGACAACCTCCGCAGGCGATCAGTCGTGAGCGCTTGTTACGGGCGACGCGAACCAACGCGAATCAGGCCGCCCTCACTGCTCCTCATGGGCGCTCAACAGCCGTTCGCAGTAGCGCGCGATCAGGTCGATTTCGAGATTTACCCGGCTACCGGGCTGCAAGCGACCCAAGCTGGTCGCTTCGAGCGTGTGCGGGATCAGATTGATGGTGAAGGTGGCGCCGTCTACCGCGTTGGTCGTCAGGCTGACGCCATCAACCGTGATTGACCCCTTTCGGGCGATATACCTGGCAAGCGCTTGCGGGGCGCCGATTTCGAGCAGGCGGTTGTCGCCCACCGGGTCGAAACGCAAGACCTCGCCGATGCCGTCGACGTGCCCGGAAACCAGATGCCCCCCGAGGCGATCGGCCAGCCGCAGGGCTTTCTCGAGGTTAACCGGGCCAGGTCCGGCGAGGCCAACGGTGCAGGCCAGAGATTCCGGGGAAACATCGACGCAGAAACACGGGCCCAGTTGATCGACCACTGTCAGGCAGACGCCGTTGCAGGCAATCGAATCGCCGAGCACGACGTCATCAAGGTCGAGCTTGCCGGCGTCGATGGTCAAGCGAACGGTTGCAGCGCCATCGTCACGAGGCGTAACGGCGGTGATTTGGCCAACGGCGGCGATGATTCCAGAGAACATAAAAAAGCCCAAGTAGAGTGGTGATTGCTGGATGGTTGCTGGGCGGAAGGGCGCTGGATTCTAGCATGCCGCCCCTTGCCGCCGGCCTCGCCCAGCTCTTGACTTCGCCGACCGAGAACAACAGCAAGGACAGCGATCAGCCGCCAGCCGATTGGCCCTTTTTCTCCGCGACGGGCGCTTCGGCAATGCTCGCCGACGGCGCACCTGGCCGAATCGGATCATCACGCAACCAGGCTTCGAGCAGAGTGTAACTGACCGCCAGGACCACCGGGCCGACGAAGATGCCGACCAGACCGAAGGCCAGCAAGCCGCCAATGACGCCAGCGAGAATCAGCAGCAAGGGCAGGTCGGCCCCCTGCTTGATGAGCAGCGGACGCAGGAAATTGTCCATGGTCCCGACGATTACCGTCCACACCAGGAGGAAAGTGCCCCAGCCGGTATCGCCACTCCAGTACAACCAGGCGACGGCCGGTGCCAACACCAGCGTCGGCCCAAGTTGGGCGATGCAGAGCATGAACATCAAGGCAGTCAGCACGGGCGCAAAAGGTACGCCGGCGATGGCCAGGCCAATGCCACCGAGTACCGACTGTACAAACGCCGTAATGCCGACGCCAAGGGCGACCGCGCGAACGGCTTGCCCAGCCAGCACGACGGCGCCTTCACCGCGCTCACCGGCCAGGCGGCGACCGAACCGCAGCATTTCGTCAGCGGCCTGTTCGCCGCCTGAATAGAGAACTGCGGACAGGGCGACGGTCAATAGAAACTGCACGAAAACCAGGCCAAAGCTGCCGACTTCTCTGGCGAACCACTTGGTCAGATTGCCCGCATAGGGGGCGATCTTGGCCGTCAGTTCCTGGGTTCCAGCCACCGCCAGCTGCATCCAGGCCTGGTCGAGCTTGTGCCCGATCAGCGGCAGGTTGGGAACCCAGTCAGGGGGTGGCGGCACCTCGAAGCTTGCGGCAAACCTCCCCCAACTGACGATGTGGTGAGCGTTCTCGACGAGGGTCGCGATGGCCAACGACAAGGGAACGACGAGGACCAGGAGTACCAGCAGGGTCATGACCATCACCGCCGGAGCACGCCGGTTGCCGAGCTGTCGCTGCACGCGCAGCATCACCGGCCAGGTGGCGACGACAACCATCGTCGCCCAGATCAGGGCCGGCAGAAACGGCCTCAGGATCCAGCCCGAAGCGGCAATCAGCACGCCGATGAAAAGGACGGCCAGGGTTGTTCGGGCGACTTCGGTTCTGGGGCTATTCATCATTCACTCTTCGGCATCGTGCTTCCGCTGGGAGGCTCCTGCTGCACGCGCCAGCGGGTCATGGCGCGCACGGATAACAGGAGAGGACAATCTGACGGGGCATGGTAGCGCAATCGACGCCCGCAGCGTGAGGGGCTGGCAACGCTCGCAGGGAATACGTGCGGTAAATGCACACTTGATCAGCGATCTGATTGACGCCGCCCTGCTCACCGTGCGCTTTCTGCCAGTCCGCTACACGGCCCGCTATCGAATCCAGCCGGACGACGGCAAGGCGCCGGATCTGCGCCAGCGAGAAACCAGCTGAGCGACGGCAGCATAGCTCGCTCGGCGCCAGCGCAACGCCTCTTGTGCTGGCACATGGCTTTCGCCTAAACACCTGATCGGCAAGACCTTTTACCACCCCGACAGCATGGTTTTCATGTTTAACAAGCGCGCTTGCATAGCGAAAAGATGTGCCATAATCGGCCGACTATCGTGCCGCCATGTTTGCGGCCCATAGTTTTTTGGTACCGCAGCCGAGCCAAGCCGCCCGATGAAGAGGCGACTGGCATGTGATCAGCTCTGCGAGGGCCGCGTTTCCAGCTGTCAAAGGAGGATTTTCCCGTGAATGGTTTACTCAAGCTTTCAAGCCTGATTGATGGCCTTACCGAACGCGTCGGCAAGAGCATCATCTGGCTGGTGCTGATCGTCACCCTGATCGGTGCCGGTAACGCCGTCATGCGTTACACCATCGACTACAGCTCGAACGCCTTTCTCGAGATTCAGTGGTATCTGTTCTCGGCGATTTTCCTGTTTTGCGCCGGTTACACTCTGATGCGCAACGAGCATGTGCGTATCGACCTTGTCGCCGGTCGCTTCTCCCGGCGCGGCCAGGCGATGATCGACATCTTCGGCATCATTTTCTTCCTGATGCCGATGGCCATCGCCATCATGTACATGTCGTGGCCGATCTTTGTCCTCGCCTACGAAACCAACGAGCAATCGAGCAACGCCGGCGGCCTCACCGTCTGGCCGGTTCGCCTGATGGTCCCTATCGGCTTTTTCCTGCTGGTGATTCAGGGCTTTTCGGAACTGATCAAGCGCATTGGCTTCGTGCAGGGCCGGTGTCCGGATCCCGGCGCCAAGTCGCACACGCCGACCGCTGAAGAAGAACTCGCGCTAGCCATCAAAGCCAAACAGGGAGAACTCTGATGACCGAATTCCTGATCAACAACATGGCGCCGATCATCTTTGCTTCGATGGTCCTCTTCCTGCTAGTCGGCTTCCCGGTAGCCTTCGCGCTCGCCGCCAACGGCATCTTCTTCGGCCTGATCGGCATCGAACTCGGCCTGCTCGGCCCACAACTTTTCCAGGCCCTGCCGGACCGTATTTTCGGCATCATGAACAACGACACGCTGCTGGCCATTCCCTTCTTTACCTTCATGGGTCTGATTCTCGAACGATCAGGAATGGCCGAAGACCTGCTCGACACCATTGGGCAGCTATTCGGCCCAATGCGTGGTGGCCTGGCGCTGGCCGTCATCTTCGTCGGAGCGCTGCTCGCCGCGACCACCGGTGTCGTCGCCGCGTCGGTGATCTCGATGGGACTGATTTCGCTGCCGATCATGCTACGCTACGGCTACAACACCAAGCTCGCCACCGGCGTCATCGCTGCGTCGGGAACGCTGGCCCAGATCCTGCCGCCATCGCTGGTACTGATCATCATGGCTGACCAGCTGGGCAAGTCGGTCGGCGACATGTACAAGGGCGCCTTCCTGCCGGCTATCGTGTTGACTCTCTTCTACGTTGGCTATGTCCTGCTGGTCGCTATCTTCAAGCCCAAGTGGGCACCGGCACTGCCAGCGGAAGCGCGCACCCTGCATGGCAGCAAACTGCTGCTACGCGTGCTGACCACCATGGTGCCACCGCTGATGCTGATCTTCCTGGTCCTCGGCACGATCTTCATGGGTATCGCAACGCCGACCGAAGGCGGCGCCATGGGCGCCACCGGCGCATTGCTCATGGCCCTGGCGCGCAAACGCCTGACGCTGAGCCTGCTCAAGCAGGCAATGGATACGACCGCCAAGCTGACGACCTTCGTGGTCTTCATCCTGGTTGGCGCGCGCGTCTTCTCCCTCACTTTCTACGGTGTAGACGGGCACCGCTGGGTCGAGCATCTCCTCACCGGGCTGCCGGGCGGTGAAGTCGGCTTCCTGATCGTGGTCAACGTCCTGATCTTCCTGCTCGCTTTCTTCCTCGACTTCTTCGAACTCTCATTCATCGTCGTGCCGCTGCTCGGACCGGTTGCCGAATCACTGGGGATCGATCTGATCTGGTTCGGAATACTGCTGGCGGTGAACATGCAGACCTCGTTCATGCATCCGCCTTTCGGCTTTGCGCTTTTCTACCTGCGCTCGGTCGCGCCGGCGTCGGTCAAGACCACCGACATCTACTGGGGTGCGATTCCCTTTGTCTGCATCCAGATCGTCATGGTCGGCATCCTGATTGCGTTCCCGCAACTGGTGACTTTCGGCCTCGACAAGGAGGTCAAGGTGGATCTCGATTCGGTCGAGATCGAGATGCCGAGTTCCTCGTACGGAGGTGGCGGCGGATACGGTGCGCCTGCGGAAGGCGCGCCAGACGGACAGCAGCAAAAGCCCGGGGCTGCGGCTACCGACGCTATTCTCGACATGCTCAAGGAGAACAAGGAAAAGTAGGCGGCAGGCTGCCGTCGGCGGGAAGGTCGCCGCGCGACGGCAACAGGAATATAGGGAATGCTGACCCGAAAAGGAAACGGAGGCCATTGGCCTCCGCTTCCTTTTCTTCATCGCGAGGGCCGCCAAGCGGCCCTCTACGGACGAAGTCTGAAGTCTGAAATTAGCGCTTGGTGTTCATGTAGCTCACGTAGGCACCTTCGGCAATCCCGAACCAGAGGTTCTGGTCGGCCTGGAACTTCGCGTAGTCGTCATAGACTTTCTTGAAGCCGGGATTCGCCTTGGACGTCTCCGCATAGAGTTCCATGGCCGCCTTGTACGCAGCATCCATGATCACTTTCGGATACTGCCGCAACTGCGTACCGGAGCCGACCAGTTGCTTCAACGCCGTCGGGTTCTTGGCGTCGTACTTGGCCATCATGTCCACGTGCGCATCGGCACAGGCCATATGCAGGATTGCCTTGTACTCTTTCGGCAGCTCGGCGTACTTGGCGCTATTGACGTAAACCGACAGCTGCGGCCCGCCCTCCCACCACCCCGGGTAGTAGTAGTACTTGGCAACCTTGTTGAAGCCCAGCTTCTGGTCATCGTAGGGGCCAATCCATTCGGCCGCGTCAATGGTGCCCTTCTCCAGAGATGGATAGATATCGCCACCCGGAATCTGCTGCGGCACGGCGCCCAGTTTGCTCAACACCTCACCAGCAAAGCCACCAATACGGATCTTCAGGCCATTGATGTCGGCAACCGTCTTGACCTCCTTGCGGAACCAGCCGCCCATTTGCGCACCGGTGTTGCCACAGGGAATCGGAACGATATTCGACTTCCCGTAGAGCTCGCCCATCAACGTGCTGCCGTTACCGTAACGCATCCAGGCGTCGAGCTGACGGTTGGTCATGCCGAAAGGAATCGCGCAGTCAAAGGCGTAGGTCGGATCCTTGCCGAAAAAGTAGTACGACGCGGTGTGCGCCATTTCGACAGTGTTGTCCTTGACGGCGTCGAAGACTGCCGGGCCGGGGACGATTTCACCACCGGCGAAAACCTGAATCTGAAACTTGCCACCAGTGGCTTCGGCGACCCGCTTAGCCATGAACTCGGCACCACCATAAATGGTATCCAGGCTTTTCGGGAAGCTGGACGCCAGACGCCAGCGGATGGTTGGTGCATTCTGAGCAATCGCCGGCATGGCCACGGTACCGGCCGCCAGGCCGACACCCGCATTCTTCAAAAACGAACGTCTTTCCACAGTCTTGTCTCCTATTTTGGTTTTTTTACACGAGTTGCCCGCAGATTATAGCGAAAGCAGTCTGCCTGGGAATACGCATTTTCCGAGCCTCCGCGGCCGGCCGCGCGCCCGTCGCGCAGCTGGCCAGAGAAATTCGTAGCGCGGAAAAAGCTAGGCGCCAGCCACCTTCATCTGCTCGATGAGCAGCGACCCGACCTGCTTCGAGCCGCGCACCAGAACATCGTTGCCTACGCCGGCCACGTTTCTGAACATGTCGCGAAGGTTGCCGGCGATGGTGATCTCCTCTACCGGATGGACAATCTCGCCGCCCTCGACCCAGAAGCCGGCAGCGCCGCGCGAATAGTCGCCGGTAACATAGTTGACGCCATGGCCGAGCAACTCGGTCACCAGCAAGCCACGGCCCATCTTCTTGAGCAGGCCAGGCAAATCCCGCTTGCCGGGATGAACGATGAGATTGTGACTGCCACCGGCGTTGCCGGTGGTCTGCATCGACAGCTTGCGCGCCGTGTAGGCGCTCAGGAAATAGCCCTGCAGCTGGCCGTCAACAATCACTTCACGATCCTTGGTCGCGACGCCGTCACTATCGAAATAGCCACTGGCCAGGCCACGCGCGAGATGGGGTCGCTCGCTGATCTGTACCTTTCTGGCGAACACGCGCTTACCCAGGCTATCGACCAGGAAGGAGGTCTTGCGGTACAGGCTGCCGCCGCTGACTGCGTGCACAAAGTTGCCAATCAGCGACGAGGCAAGCGGCGCCTCGAAAATCACCGGCACCTTGCAGGTCTTGATCTTGCGCGCACCAAGCCGCGCCAGGGCGCGCTGGGCGGCGCGCTCGCCAATCAGCTCCGGCGACCCAATGGCCTGCGCATCGCGGGCCATCGCGTACCAGTCGTCGCGCTGCATGTTTCCATCTTTGCCGGCGATCATCGAACACGACAGGTAATGCCGCGAAGTCGGATAGCCGCCGATGAAACCAAGACTGTTGGCAGACACGAAATGCCCTTCCTGACTGGACACCGTCGCGCCCTCCGAATTACTCAGTCGCGGGTCGACGGCGAAGGCGGCAGCTTCGCAGCGCTTGGCCAGGTCGACGGCGGCTTCGACCGAGAGCAACCAGGGATGATAGAGATCGAGATCCGGCAGGCGCTCGCTGTCGATGGCCAGCAGGCGCGCGTCGGGCAGACCGGCGGAGGGATCGGCAGCCGTAAAGCGGGCGATGTTCAGCGCCGCCTCGACCGTCTCACGCAAAGCCGTCGCTGAAAAATCGGAAGTGCTCGCCTGGCCTTTTCGCTGACCAAGATAGATGGCGACGGCAATCGCCTTGTCGCGGTTGTATTCGATGGTTTCGACCTCTCCACGGCGAGCCGTCACCGACTGACCGAAGCCATCGGAAACATCGACCTCACAAGCACTTGCGCCGCTCTTTTCGGCATGCGCGAGAACGTCACGCGCCAACTGCTGCAGAGTTTCGAAACGGTAGCTGAACCGCGATTCGCGAGCGGCGGCGGTGGTGGGAGGGGACATGGGGCGGTGGCCAAAGGCAAAAGTCGCTATCATAGCAGCTCCGCGCAGACCGTCCGTTCCGGCGTCTGGATACGTCCCTCTCCCCAACCGACACCAGGAAAGCCCCCTCTGCCGCCGATGATCCCCCCCGAAGAAGACGAAGAAGAAGCCGGTCCGCCATCAAAAACGCAGCGCAAGCGGGCCATGGAGGAATTACAGGCCGTCGGCGAGGAACTGGTGGACCTGGCGCCCGATCGGCTAAAGAAAATCGACCTCCCGGAGGATCTGCGCGCCGCCGTCCGTACGGCACAGCGTATGACCCGACACGACGAGGCACGACGGCGACAGCTGCAATACATCGGCCGGGTAATGCGCGATATCGAAGACCCGGAACCGATCCGCAAGGCGCTGGCTGCGCTGCGTGGCGATTCGGCCGAGGAAACAGGCAGGCTGCACCGTATCGAGCGCCTGCGAACGGCCTTGCTGGCTGACGAAGCGGTGCTGTTCGGAATTGCCGAGACCTACCCAGCGGTGGATCTGCAGCGTCTCCGCTCGCTGCGACGCGCCGCCTTGAGCGAGCAGGAGCAAAGCAAGTCGCCGCGTAATTACCGCGCCATTTTCCAGTTCCTCAAAGGGCTGGAAATCCTCGACGACCGCGCCACCGGAAAGGATGGGCATGATCAATGATGATCAACTGCGGATTGGACTGCTGTCGATCAGCGACCGCGCCGCGCAGGGCGTCTATGCCGATCAGGGAATCCCGGCGCTCGAAGAATGGTTCGGCCGGGCACTTGCCAGCCCGTGGCGAAGCGAAAGACGCCTGATCGTTGACGAGCAGGCACGCATCGAAGAAACATTGAAGGAGCTGGTTGATGAGCTTGGCTGCCATCTGGTGCTGACCACCGGCGGTACCGGTCCGGCGCCACGCGACGTCACCCCGGAAGCCACCCTCGCCGTCGCCGACAAGCTGATGCCCGGCTTCGGCGAGGAAATGCGCCGCATCAGCCTGAACTTCGTGCCGACGGCCATCCTTTCGCGTCAGCTGGGTGTCGTTCGTGGCAAGGCCCTGATCCTCAATCTGCCCGGGCAACCGAAGTCGATCCGGGAAACCCTTGAGGGAGTGAAAGCGGCCGATGGCACGGTCGTGGTGAACGGCATTTTCGCTGCCGTCCCCTACTGCATCGATCTGCTTGGCGGCCCCTACGTCGAAACCGTCGCGCAGGTGGTCAAGGCTTTTCGACCGAAATCAGCGCTGCGGCCAACGGCCCCCCAAGGCTAGCGGCAAGGAGCCGCCCCCCAGGTCTTCTAGCCTTCAGGTCGCTGATTGCTCGCGAAAGCAAGCAATCTCGTACTCGCTGCCGACCTCCTCCAGCTCCATCGGAATCAGCGTCCGGCGCTGGCCCTGATGGCTGAACTCCAGCGTTTCACGGACATTAAAGCCCGCCAGCGGCAAGACGATGCGCAGGATTCCGGTTTCCCTACCATCCTGCAACCAAATACCCGGGATAGCCACCGCCGCCGAAAAACCGCTGCGCCGCGGCCGCAATTCAATGCTCAGCGCCTGCCGAGAGAGTACCTGCACGCCCAAATAGGCGTCGTCAGGACCCTGCCTGGTGAAGCGCCTGGCGACACCTAGCATCCAGTTGTCGCCACCCTCCGGCTGGACGCACAGCAGTGCACCGATGTTGATGCGCTCCGTCGCCGAATGGTCAATCTGCGCACGAAATCCGCCAAGGCTGACGTTCTCGACCACCCAGCTGTCCATCGCTACTTCATTCTCGGGGCGCGGCACGGCTCCCGAGAACAGCGAGTAGCTGTCATCAAAGCCATACAGGACGAGCATTCGCGTTTTCACCGCATGCCGCGTATGGCGGCGCTGTGGCGGGCACTTGCCCCAATACAGACGCAGATGGCGAAGTACCGGCAACAGCGCACGCGGCGCGTACTCACCGCCAAGGTTGATGTCGGACGGAATCTCACCGTGCTCGACCCGATGCAGCAGCCCTTCGAGCGCCGCCAGCGCCGTTCCCGGGGAGAAGAAGCGCAAGCCACGCCTGCTCACACCAGGGTGACGGGCCAGTCGCAGCGGTGGCGCGCCGGCTTCCGCATCGACCCAATAGACGCTGTCCGGCCGACAATTAGGGAGGAGAACAAAGTGCGGCAGGCAATGCGCAATCAGGCGGTCAGCGAGCTCGATCTGCACGGGCATCAAGCTATCCATCGAAGAGGCAAAGAAGACAATTGCATGCAGGTATTGCTCCGCCACGGTGCTCAGCCCTTGCCGCGCCGGATAGAGCTGTAGCGGCTTCTGAGCGTTAGTCGTAGTTTCGGCCACCAGATAGGTTGTGCCGAGCGCCTGCCAGAGGTCTTCTGCACCGGAACCGTAGCGAAACGCCAACCACTTGAGTTGATTGCGGCGTGCCGCCTGCGCGCGTACAAGCGCCAGCGGCAGGAAGGCCTTGAAGGCGTCGCCAGCGTTGCTCTTGGGATCCCGCTGGGCGCGTTCGATGCAGTCGGTGTACAGGGTCGCGACCTGGCTCCAATAGCCGTGGCTGCGCGTCCACAGCCGCTCTTCTTCCCGTTTCGTCAGGCGTTCTGACAGCAGGTAGTCGCGAGCCACAGCCAACAGGTGCCGCTGCGCCGCCTCATCAAGCTGGCGGAGCACATCGAAATACTGGTCAACGCGGAAGCTCTCGCTGTGCTGGAGCGAATCGAACCATCCGCTCACTTCGTCGACGGCTTTTGCCGGCCTATCGACGTGCAACTCGGCAAGAATTCGCTTCAGCTCCTTGCTGTCAGCCAGTGGATGATCTGAACGTTTCGCAAAGAAATTGAACATTATGGAACGTGAAGCCTCATCGCGGATGACTGCCGTTGGAGCGCGAATTGTAAACCAGTAATCCAGGACGAGGTCGAACGTCTGCCGAATGACGCCCGCTTGCCGCCAAGCCGATTCCTCGGCGTCGCGCGAAGCACGCTGGGCAATCGAGCGGCGTCGGCAGCGGACTGCGCCCGGCGGTCGATTACTCTACAATTCGGCCTGGATCAACGACAGGCTCAAACCATGCAGCAGTATCTCCACCTGATGCGCCATGTTCTCGAACAGGGCACGCTCAAGGCAGACCGCACCGGCACAGGTACGCTCTCGGTGTTCGGCTGGCAGATGCGCTTTGACCTCAGCGCCGGTTTCCCGGCGGTGACGACCAAGAAATTGCATCTGCCGTCGATCATCCACGAGTTGCTTTGGTTCCTGCAGGGTGACACCAATATCCGTTATCTGCGCGAGAACGGCGTCCGCATCTGGGACGAATGGGCGGACGCGAATGGCGATCTCGGCCCGGTCTACGGCCATCAGTGGCGTCACTGGCAAAGCCCGCAGGGAGGCGAAATCGACCAGATCGCAGTGCTCGTGGAGAATCTGAAAAACAAGCCTGATTCGCGCCGCCATCTGGTCAGCGCCTGGAATCCAGCCGACGTCGAGCGCATGGCGCTACCGCCGTGCCACGCCTTCTTCCAGTTCTACGTCGCGCCCGCCGGGCCAACTGACCGCGACCAGCGCGCCAAGCTTTCCTGCCAGCTCTACCAGCGCAGCGCCGACATCTTCCTTGGCGTCCCGTTCAACATCGCCTCGTACGCACTTCTCACCCTGATGCTGGCGCAGGTCTGCGGTTATCAAGCGGGCGACTTTGTGCATACCTTCGGCGACGCGCACCTCTACAGCAATCACGTCGAGCAGGCGCAACTGCAACTGACGCGTGCGACGCGAGCCTTGCCGACGATGCGACTGAATCCTGACATCGACGACATCTTCGCCTTCCGTTTTCAGGACTTCAGCCTCGAAGGCTACGATCCGCATCCGCACATCGCGGCGCCGGTCGCGGTCTAATCCGATGCAGCGTAGCGACTGCTGCTACTGCATGCCGACCGCTGGCATAGCCGCCGACAGCCGCTGCCAGGGGCGCCTTCGGAGAGGCTGGAAATGATCGTACTGATCGCTGCCGTTGCCAGAAACGGCGCCATTGGCAGGCAGCAACAATTACTTTGGCAACTGCCTGAAGACATGAAACACTTTCGCGAAACAACCCGCGACAAGACCGTGATCATGGGCCGAAAGACCTGGGAGTCGCTGCCGGCAGCGTTTCGACCGTTGCCAAGGCGGCACAATATCGTCGTCAGCCGCAATCCGGCTTACCTTGCCAGCGGGGCAACACGGGCCGGCTCAATCGAGGAGGCCATTCGCCTCGCGGGCGACGCCAGCGAGACCTTCGTCATCGGTGGCGCCGACCTCTATCGACAGACTCTGGCGCTGGCCGGTCGGCTCTACTTGACCGAAGTCGCCGCGGACTGTCCGGGAGACAGCTACTTCCCGGACCTTCCGCCTGACGAGTGGCGCGAGATCTCGCGTCGCGCGGGGAAGCCATCTGCCAAGGACTCTTGCCAAGGGCCTGGCAGCGACGAGCAGGCGACCGCAGCGAGTACCCCCGCCTTCGACTTCGTCGTCTACGAACGTCGTTAGGCGATTGCCGGAAACGAACGTACCAGATTGCGTCGGATTTTCGGTCGGCTTCAAGGCGCGACAACAGGCGCATAGTCGAACTACGTACCTGTGTCGTAATACAGAAGACGGGCGAAAAGACAAGCAGGGTGATATGTTCTTTGACAGAAATCGCCTTAACAGTCATCACCTGTCGAGATACGCCAGATCATCGAAGTCATGACCGTAGCCCTTGTTCCGCGGGGGAAAAGTACCAGCTACGTCACCAGACTACGGGTGTCAAGGTCTTGGCGGTTGCCAGACGGTTGGCGACGAGAATAAGATGCACGCCTTGCCTCTCCCAGAAATTCCCGATGACGGACTCACTGCACAGCTATCTTGATGGACCCGAAGGGGCTGGCAAGGTCTTGGCACACGCCAGACTCCTGGCCAGGCTGGCGGGATTATTTCAAGAGATCGCGCCGCCACATCTTGGCCAGGCAAGCAGCTTGGCCAATTACAAGTCGGGGATCGTACTTATCCACGCCAGCAGCGGCGCCGTGGCGACCAAGCTACGCCAGATGGCGCCGACACTGGTCGATGAATTTTTGCAGCGGGGCGTGGAGTGTAGGGGGCTTCAGGTGAAAGTCCAAGCTCGCGCCCGCCCCGCGGCGGCCCGCGCGGCGGAGCAAAAGCCGCTCAGCGCCAGGACCAGCCAGCGCTTGACGGCATTGAGCGACTCGCTGCCGGCGGCGTCGTCTTTGCGCTCTGCGCTCGAACATCTGCTGGCGCACGCCGCTAGAGAGGAATGACCGCCACGCGTTCGAGGATCAGAAGCGCGAATACCAGCAAGGCGACGATCAGCGCGTAGCGAAAAAGACGCCAGGCGAAATGCAGGTAGCGCGCGTCTCGCGTAAACAAAAAGATCAGCACCCCGCTGGCAACGGTAATCACCGTCAGGACCGCCAGCAGACGCAGCAACCACACCTCGTCAGAACGCCGGCAAGGCCAGCCAGCGTGAAAGCGACGGCGGAGCGAGGCCAGCGTTTTCGAAACTGACGTATTCCCAGGCATCCGGAGTGGCCAGCAATTGCCGAGCCAGCGCGTTGTTCAGTGCGTGCCCTGACTTGTGGGCGACAAATGACGCCAAAAGCGGCTGCCCGAGCAGGTACAAATCGCCGATGGCGTCGAGAACCTTGTGCTTCACGAACTCGTCGCTGTAGCGCAGTCCATCGGCATTCAGGACGCGGTACTCATCGAGTACGACGGCGTTTTCCAGCCCGCCTCCTTGCGCCAGGCCGTTCTCGCGCAACCACTCCACCTCCTGCATGAAACCGAAGGTTCGCGCTCGCGCGACTTCGCGAGCGTAGGAGTTGTCGGCGAAATCAATGCACACCGACTGCCCGGTGCGGTCAATCGCTGGATGATTGAAACCAATCGAGAAAGTCAGGCGAAAGCCGTCATAAGGCTCGAAACGCGCCCACTTCTCACCGGACTGGTCGCTATCGCGGACTTCAATCGGACGCGTGACGCGAATGAATTTCTTGGCGACCGCTTGCTCTTCGATCCCCGCCGACTGAATCAGGAAGACAAACGGCGACGCCGAACCGTCAAGAATTGGGACTTCGGCGGCATCCAGATCGACAAAGGCGTTGTCGATGCCGAGACCGGCGAATGCCGACATCAGGTGTTCGATGGTGCCCACCTTGGCGCCGTCGACTTCCAGGCAGGAACACATGCGCGTGTCGCCTACGAGCAAGGCCGAGGCCGGCAGATCGACGACCGGATCGAGATCGAGACGTCGAAAAACGATGCCTGTCGCAGGCGCAGCCGGCCGCAGGCTCATATTTACCTTGACGCCCGAATGGAGGCCGACGCCAGCGGCGCGGACTACGGACTTGAGTGTTCGCTGCTTTAGCATGTACTTGAAAAACCGATGGAATCGGCGCATTTTAACACAGTCGGAACTGCCTTGAAACGCGCCGATCCCGGCAGAGGAGTTAGTGCAGGGCTGGCTTCAGTCGGCCTGTTTTCTGAGAAAGGCCGGAATATCCCAACGATCCACACCACTGTTGGCCAAGGCTTCGACGGTCGCGCTACGCCCTTTGCGAAACACCGCTGGCGTCTGGTCAAGGCTCGAATAGTCGACACTCTGCCCGTGCGCGTAACGGCCGTCAGTACCGGTCGCCAGGGTCACCGAGCTGTTGATCACTTCAAAGCTCTGCCTTTTCGCCTGCGCCTGACCCAGGCCGGTGGCCACCACCGTCACGCGAATCTCGTCGTCGATACTTTCGTCATAGACCGCACCGAAGATGATGTGCGCGTCGTCAGCAGCGAAGGCGCGAACCGTGTTCATGACCTCGTTGACTTCCTTCATCTTCAGCGAACGGGTGGCCGTGATATTCACCAGTACGCCCTTGGCCCCCGAGAGGTTGACTCCCTCGAGCAAAGGCGAAGCGACCGCTCTTTCGGCAGCAATCCGCGCCCGGTCGACACCGGCAGCGCTGGCCGAGCCCATCATCGCCATGCCCATTTCGCCCATCACCGTGCGCACATCCTCGAAGTCGACGTTGACCAGTCCCGGGAAATTGATGATTTCGGCAATGCCGCCAACCGCGTTACGCAAGACATTGTCGGCTGCCTTGAAGGCATCGTCCATGGAAACGTCATCGCCGAGAACGTCCATCAAACGGTCATTGAGAATGACAATCAGCGAATCCACGTGCTTCTGCAGTTCGGCGATACCCGCTTCAGCAATTTTCAGACGCTTTCCTTCGAAGCCGAAGGGCTTGGTCACCACGGCGACGGTGAGGACGCCGAGTTCGCGTGCCACCTCGGCGACGATCGGTGCGGCGCCGGTACCTGTGCCGCCGCCCATGCCTGCGGTAATGAAAACCATGTGAGCACCGGCCAGCGATGCGGCGATGGCCTCGCGCTCTTCCTCGGCAGCACTACGCCCGGCCTCCGGCTTGGCGCCCGCGCCAAGACCGGTCTTGCCCAATTGCAGGCGCTGCACGGCAACGCTGCGGTTGAGCGCCTGCGAGTCGGTATTGGCGGCGATGAAGTCGACGCCATTGACGCCTTCGCGGATCATGTGATCGACGGCATTGCCACCGGCACCGCCGATACCGATGACCTTGATCACCGTATCGCGTTCCCCGCCCAGTTCTTCCTTATCGATGATTTCAAACATTATCGTCTCCTCTGCAAAAAGCTTATTTTTACTGCTGAAAGTTGCTAATGGCCTGACACCGGAGAGCTCGCGGGTCAGAAGTTCTTTTCAAACCACGAGCGCATGCGCCCGAAAACCTGTTTCACGTCTCTCGTTTCACGCACCTTCAAGCCCCGCTTGCGCTGCGTCTGCGCCTCGAGCAGAAGGCCGCAAGCGGTCGCAAAGCGCGGACTCTGGACGACGTCGGCGAGTGCTCCCTGGTACTTTGGGATGCCCAAGCGGACGGGCATGTGAAAAATCTCCTCGCCGAGTTCGATCATGCCCGGCATCACCGAGGCGCCGCCGGTGAGCACGATGCCTGATGACAGCACGTCCTCGAACCCCGAACGGCGAAGCTCGGCCTGGATCAGTTCGAAGAGTTCCTCGACACGCGGCTGGATGACATCCGCCAGGGCGCGACGGGAAAGCTTGCGCGAAGGGCGGTCGTCGACACCGATAACGTCGATCGTATCTTCCGGGTCGGCGAGGTCTGCCAGAGCACAGCCGAAGCGACGCTTGATGTCTTCCGCCTCGCGCGTCGGCGTGCGCAAGGCCATGGCAATGTCGTTGGTCACCTGGTCGCCGGCGATCGGGATTACCGAGGTATGACGGATTGCACCCTGCGTCCAGACCGCCAGATCGGTCGTACCACCGCCGATGTCGATCAGGCAGATGCCGAGATCCTTTTCGTCCTCCGAGAGCACGGCGCAACTCGAAGCCAGCGGCTGCAGCACCAAGTCGTTGACTTCCAGACCACAGCGACGGACGCACTTGATAATGTTCTGAGCCGCCGAGACCGCTCCGGTGACGATGTGCACCTTGACTTCGAGGCGAAACCCGCTCATGCCGATCGGCTCGCGGATGCCATCCTGGTCGTCGATAATGAACTCCTGCGTCAGGATGTGGAGGATTTCCTGATCGGCCGGAATCGGCATCGCACGCGCCGTTTCGATGACCCGCTCGACGTCCATCGGCGTCACTTCACGGTCCTTGATGGCCACCATTCCGTTCGAATTGAAGCTGCGGATGTGGCTGCCGGCGATCCCCGTATAGACGTCGCGCACCTTGCAATCGGCCATCAGTTCGACCTCCTGCAGGACGCGCGAAATGGTCGCCACGGTCTCCTCGATGTTGACCACCACCCCCTTCTTGAGCCCTCGCGACTCCTGCTGGCCCATGCCGATCACGTTCACCCGCCCTTCCGGGGTGAGTTCGGCGACCAGCGCCACGATCTTAGAGGTGCCGATGTCGAGACCGACGATCAGATCTTTGCTATCCCTGCTCATTTCTTTCCTTTGACTTCGTGACCCGCAGTGGCCGGAAGGCGCAATGCGAAGCCGTTGGGATACCGCATGTCCACCGCCAACGGCCGCCCGTGGCGGGTTTCCGACAGGGTTGGGTAGTAGTCGACAAAACGCTGCAGACGCATCCGGATCGGCGCCTTCGCCTGCTCGCGACCGAGCTCAACCAACATTCCGTCCTCCAGTGCCAGCGCCCAGGCCAGGCGTGGCGACAAAGCCACTTGTACCGGCTGCTGACCGATCGGCTGCAGGAGCCGGGCAAACTCCTCGTGGCGGCGCAGCATGTCGCCCGCCGACCCGCTTGGCCCGAAGAACCGCGGCAGACGCTGCTCGTCGGGCAAAGAGGCGGGAAAGACTTCGCCGAAGGTATTGACCAACTCGCCGTTCCCCTCGCCCCAGTGCGCAACGGCCTGATGTTCCTCGATACGGACATCGATACGCGCCGGCCATTTCCGCCACACCTCTGCTCGCCGCACCCAGGGCAATTGCTCGAGCGCCAGCCGCAGAGCTTCCAGATTGACGGTGAAGAAACTGCTGGCCAGCAGAGATTCGAGTGACTCCTCCAATTCGCTGCGCTGAACCGACTGCAACTCGTGCATCACCTGCAGCTCGTTGACTGGAATCAGCCGCATCCGCGGCGCACCCCAGATCACTGCCGCAACCAGCAAGGCGGCGCCGGCTGCCAGCAAGAGCAGGTCGGCAAGGGCAGTCATCAATTGCGGTTTGTGCCACATCGCTCATCCCAGGGCAGCTAGTGCAAGGACGCGAAGCACCAGTTCGTCGTAAGAAATTCCGGCCGCGCGCGCCGCCATCGGCACCAGCGAGTGATCGGTCATTCCGGGCGAGGTGTTAACTTCGAGAAAATAGGCCTTGCACGTCCCGTCTGCGGTCGCCGCATCCATCAGGAAGTCGACCCGTCCCCAGCCGCGGCCACCAAGAATGCGGAAGGCATGCAAGGCCTGGGCGCCAAGCGCTCGCTGCAGACTTTCCGGCAGACCGCAAGGACAACGGTAAGCCGTGTCGTCGCGCAGATACTTGGCCTCGTAGTCGTAAAACTCGGTACTCGGCTCTATCTTGATGATCGGCAACGCCTGGTCGCCAAGAATGGCGACCGTGTACTCGCCGCCAAGAATGGCACGTTCGGCGATCACCAGGGAATCGTGCCGCGCCGCTTCGGCGTACGCCGCGGCCAGGTCGCCCGCCTGCTTGACCTTGCTGATGCCGATCGACGAACCCTCGCAGGCCGGCTTGACGAACAAGGGCAAACCCAGCGACGCTTCGACGGCAGGATAATCGCTATCCGCCGCCAACATCACGTAGTCGGGAATCGGCACGCCAGCAGCATGCCAGAGCATTTTGCTGCGCCACTTGTCCATACCGATCGCCGAAGCCATCACGCCACTGCCGGTGTAGGGAATTTCCATCAATTCGAGAACCCCCTGGATCGTCCCGTCTTCACCATAGCGTCCATGCAGGGCAATGAAAGCGCGGTCGAAGGCGGCCAGATCGTCGAGTGGGCGCGTGGCCGGATCGAAAGCCTGCGCATCGACCCCCTGCCGGCACAAGGCTGCGAGCACCCGCGAACCGCTGTTCAAGGAGACTTCGCGCTCCGCCGAACGGCCGCCGAAGAGAACGGCCACTTTACCGAAATCTTGCGCATCCAGGGTCGTCATCCTAGCCACCCACCAGCTTGCCGGCGACGCCGCCGATCGAACCAGCGCCCATGGTCATCACCACGTCGCCGTCGCGGGCGAGGTCGACAATCGCCTGCGGCAGGTTGCCGACCTGGTCAACAAAGACCGGTTCGAGTTTTCCTCCGACACGCAAGGCGCGCGCCAGCGCGCGACCGTCGGCAGCGACAATCGCCTGTTCGCCGGCGGCATAGACCTCGGTCAACAGGAGCGCATCGACGCGGCTCAGTACACTCACAAAATCCTCGAAGCAGTCGCGCGTGCGGGTGTAGCGATGCGGCTGAAAAGCCAGCAGCAGGCGACGACCAGGAAAGGCACCGCGGGCGGCGGCGATCGTTGCCCGCATCTCGACCGGGTGATGACCGTAGTCATCGACCAGGCTGAAGGAACCGCCACCAGGCAGGCCGATCTCGCCGTAACGCTGGAAGCGGCGGTCAACCCCGGTGAAGTCGGTCAGCGCCTTGACAATCGCCTGGTCGGCAAGGCCAAGTTCGCTGGCCACCGCAATCGCCGCCAGGGCGTTGAGAACGTTATGCCGGCCCGGCAAGTTGACGGTCACTGGAAAACGGCTGATATTGCCATTGACGCGAACGCAATCGAAGTGCATCTGGCCGTTGTCGGCGACCACATTCTCGGCGTACACGTTGGCTGACGATTCGAAACCGTAGGTGACGATCTGCTTGCTCACCAGGGGCATGATTTCGCGGACATTGGCGTCATCGGCGCAGAGCACGGCAACGCCGTAGAACGGCAGGCGTTGCAGGAAATCGACGAAGGCCTGCTTCAGGCGATTGAAGTCGTGGCCATAGGTTTCCATGTGATCGGCGTCGATATTGGTGACAATCGAAATAACCGGCGAAAGAAACAGGAATGAGGCGTCGGACTCGTCGGCTTCGGCCACCAGGAATTCGCCGGAGCCGAGGCGAGCGTTGGCGCCGGCAGCGTTGAGGCGGCCACCGATGACGAAAGTGGGGTCCATGCCGCCCTCGGCCAAAATCGACGCCGTCAGGCTGGTGGTGGTTGTCTTGCCGTGTGTTCCGGCAACGGCGATTCCCTGCTTCAACCGCATCAACTCGGCGAGCATCTGCGCCCGCGGCACGACGGGCACCTTGCGTTGCCGTGCGGCAATAACCTCCGGATTATCCTCCTTCACCGCCGACGACACGACCACCGCGTCGGCGCCAGTGATGTTCTCGGCAGCGTGGCCAAGCACGGTGCGCACGCCGAGTCCGGCCAGGCGCCGGGTGACCGAGTTTTCGGCGAGATCGGAGCCGCTGATTGTGAAACCGAGATTGGCCAGCACTTCGGCAATGCCGCTCATACCGGCGCCGCCGATGCCGACGAAATGAATACTCTTGACTTTATGCTTCACTAAACCAGTTCCTCGCACATGCGTGCAACGTCTGCGGTCGCCGCTGGCTTGGCCAGTTGACGCGCCTTCGCGGCCATTTGCTCGAGCTGAGCAGGGGCGTATTTACACAGCAGGCTGATGGCTTCCGGCGTCAACTCGCTCTGCGGTAGGAGCATGGCAGCGCCAGCCAGCGAAAGAAAGCGGGCGTTGGCCGTCTGGTGGTCGTCGACGGCATGCGGAAACGGTACCAGGACGCTCGCTACGCCGCTTGCTGCCAGCTCGGCAACGGTTAGCGCGCCGGCCCGACAGAGCACCAGGTCAGCCCATTGGTAAGCGGCGGCCATATCTTCGATGAAGGCCGCACAGTTGGCCTGCACTCCGGCGACGCGGTAATTCTCCTGTAGCTGCGCGAGATGTTTTTCGCCGGCCTGATGACGCACTTCGGGCCGCGCCGCAGCGTCGATCAGCGCCAGGCCCTTGGGAACGATTTCGTTAAGCGCCGCGGCACCCAGGCTGCCACCGAGGACCAGCAGATGCAAGGGTGGCTGGCGGCCCGCGAGGCGCACTGCCGGCGCCGGCCCGGCGCTCATTTCCGCACGTAAGGGGTTGCCGACCCAGACTCCCTTCGGCAGGACATCCGGAAAACCGCAGGCCACCCGGTCGGCGAAGCTGGCGAGCACCCTGTTGGCCAGGCCAGCGACGGAGTTCTGCTCGTGAATCACCAGCGGATAGCGCAACAGGGCAGCCATCAAGCCGCCGGGGAAGCTGATGTAACCGCCCATCCCGAGGACGACGTCGGGCTGCACGCGGCGAAGCTCGCGCTGCGCCTGCCAGCACGCCGAGAATAGATGAAAGGGAAGGAGTATCTTGCGCAACAGGCCCTTGCCACGCAGGGCGGCAAAACGGACCTCGGCCATTTCGTAACCACGCGCGGGCACGAGCTTGGCTTCCATGCTCCCCGGTGCGCCCATCCAGACCACTTTCCAGTGGCGGCTGCTGAGCAGGTCGGCCACCGCCAGGCCCGGGAAGACGTGCCCACCCGTACCTCCGGCCATGACCAGCAGGGTCTTGTTGGTCGCCGCAGCATTCACAGCCGGTGCGTTCATACCTCGACCCCGCGCATCAGCTGACGATTCTCCCAATCGATCCGGAGCAGCACCGCCACCGCCAGGCAATTGGCCAGGATCCCCGAGCCACCAAAGCTCATCAACGGCAGGGTCAGTCCTTTGGTCGGCAGCAGACCGCAGTTGACCCCCATGTTGATGAAGGCTTGAACACCAATCCAGACGCCGATTCCCTGTGCGACCAGCGCCGAATACAGACGCTCGAGGGCGACCGACTGGCGACCGATGGCGAAAGCGCGTTGAACGATTAGCCCGAAGAGAACGATGATCACCAGTACGCCAACGAATCCAAGTTCTTCGGCGATCACCGCAAGCAGGAAGTCGGTATGCGCTTCGGGCAGGTAGAACAGCTTTTCGACGCTGGCCCCGAGGCCGACGCCGAACAACTCGCCACGGCCGAAGGCGATCAGCGAGTGCGACAGTTGATAGCCACGGCCGAAGGCGTCTGCCCAGGGGTCCATGAATCCGAAAATGCGGTCACGACGGTAAGGCGAGAAGATGATCAGCGCCGCAAAAGCTGCGGCCAGGACGATGATCAGGACGACGAACAGGCGCGCCCGCATGCCACCGAGAAAGAGAATGCTGAAAGCAACCGAGATGATCACCACGAAGGCGCCGAAGTCGGGTTCCTTGAGCAGCAGCACGCCAACGGCAACCATGGCGCAAGCCATCGGCAGAAAAGCTTTCTTGAGATTGTGCATGTGCGGCATCTTGCGCACCGTGTAGTCGGCCGCGTAGAGGACGGCGCAAAGTTTCATCAACTCGGAAGGCTGCAGGTTGACGATGCCAAGAGGAAGCCAACGCTGCGCGCCGTTGACCTCGCGGCCCACACCGGGGATCAGTACCAGGGCCAGGAGCAGGCAGCCGCCGACAAAGAGCCACGGGGACCACTGCTGCCAACTGGTCATCGGCACCTGAAAAGCGATGGCGGCGGCGAGTAGCCCGATGATCAGAAAAATGGCATGGCGAACAAGGTAGTAGGCCGGCTGATGGCCCGTGCCGCGGGCAGCTTCGGCGGTCGCCATCGACGCCGAGTAGACCATCACCATGCCGATCAGCAGCAGGATCAAGGTGCCCCACAGGAGCGCCAGGTCGATCTCGGAAGGCAGGCGGCGGGGCGTATCGAAGGTGCTCAACATCAGGCTGCCTCGCCTTCGAGGCCACGAACGGCGTCGGCAAAAGCTGCCGCGCGATGCGCGTAGTTGCGGTACATGTCCATGCTGGCACACGCCGGCGAGAGCAGAACGGCGTCGCCGCGTTGCGCCTGCGCGGCACACCAGTTAACGGCTTCGGGCATATCCAGGCAGCGCCGCAGCGGCACCTGGGAGCCGGCCAGCAGCGCAGCGATTAGCGGCGCATCGCGCCCGATCAGGGCGATCGCACGGGCATGCCGGTCAAGCGCTGGACGGAGCGGCGAAAAGTCCTGCCCTTTGCCATCGCCACCGAGAATGATGGCCAGCTTGCAGCCCAGGCCCTCGATCGCGGCGAGGGTGGCGCCGACGTTGGTTCCCTTGGAGTCGTCGAAATAGCGGACCCCCTTGATCTCCGCAATCCGCTCGACGCGGTGCGCCAGACCCGTAAAGGCGGCCAGGGCTGGCACTACGGCCTGCGGATCGATACCGATCGCCTCGCACAAGGCCAGTGCGGCCAGGGCGTTGGTCGCATTATGACGGCCCACGAGCTGCAGTTCCCGGAGCGCGATCAGTTTCTCCTCACCACGCACCAGGCAGTCATCGGCGATTCCGTATTCACTGGCCTGCGCCGGGGCACCGAGGCCGAAGCTAACGCAACGACGGTCACTGCGTGCGGCCGCCAGGCTGCGCGGATCATCGCGATTGACGACCATCACGCCGCACCCCTGAAAGACACGCAGCTTGGCAGCGCTATAGTCGTCGAGGCCATTGTAGCGGTCGAGGTGGTCTTCGCTGATATTGAGTACGGTCGCCGCATCGGCGGCCAGAGTGTGCGTCGTTTCGAGCTGAAAACTCGACAGCTCGAGGACCCAGACCGCCGGCAAGTCGTCGCCATCGATGGCCGTCATCAAGGCATCAAGAGCCGCCGGGCCGATATTTCCGGCGACGGCGGTACGCCGGCCTGCGGCCCGGCACAGGGCGCCGACCAGGGTGGTGGTGGTCGTCTTGCCATTGCTACCGGTAATGGCAATCAGCGCAGCTTGCGGAGTCAGGCGATGCACCGCCCAGGCAAAGAGCTCGATTTCGGAGACCAGGGGAATGGCGTGCGCAACAGCGTCCTGAAGCAGCAGCTCCTGTACCGGAACGCCAGGGGAAATGGCGATCAGTTCGACACCCGCGAAGGCCGCGGCCGAGAACGGCCCGGCGAAGAGGAGCGCTGTGGGCACAGCGGCGCGTAGCGCGTCGGCCTGCGGCGGTGCGCTACGGCTGTCGGCGACACGTACGCGGGCGCCCTGCCGGTGCAGCCAGCGGGCCATCGCCAAGCCGCTTTCGCCAAGGCCGATGACGAGCACCAGTTTCCCCTGAAGTTCCATCTCAGCGCAGCTTCAGGCTGGACAAGCCGATCAACACCAGCATGATGGTGATGATCCAGAAGCGCACGACGACCTGAGTTTCTTTCCAGCCGCCGAGTTCGAAATGGTGATGCAGCGGTGCCATGCGGAAGATCCTTCGGCCGCCGCTCAGCTTGTAGTAAATGACCTGTGCGGCCACCGACAGTGTTTCGGCGACGAAGACGCCGCCCATGATCGCCAGCACGATTTCCTGGCGGACGATGATCGCCACTGAGCCGAGAGCTGCGCCAAGCGCCAGCGCGCCGACGTCGCCCATGAACACTTCAGCCGGGTAGGCGTTGAACCACAGAAAGCCGAGCCCGGCACCGACCATGGCGCCGAGAAAAATGGCCAGTTCACCAGCACCCGGAACGTAGGGCAGTAATAGATAGCGCGCATAGACCGAGTTTCCGGCCACGTAGGCGAAGATGGCCAGGGCCGCAGCGATCATTACCGCCGGCATGATCGCCAGCCCGTCGAGGCCATCGGTGAGGTTCACTGCATTGCTGGTGCCGACGACGACCAGGTAGCTGAGGACGATGAAGCCAATGATTCCCAGCGGATAGGCCACCGTCTTGAAGAATGGCACGATCAGCTGCAACTGTTCCGGACCGCTGGCGCTGAGGCCAAGGTAGAGGGCTACCAGCAAGCCAAGCGCCGATTGCCAAAAGTACTTCCAGCGTGAAGCCAGCCCGCGCGGATCGCGGTTGACCACTTTTTGCCAGTCGTCATACCAGCCGATGCCGGCGAAGCCGACGGTGACGATCAGCACCACCCACACATAGCGATTGCTGAGGTCACTCCAGAGCAGCGTCGTAAAACAGATCGCGAGGACGATCAGCGCCCCCCCCATGGTCGGTGTTCCCGACTTCACGAGGTGGGTCTGCGGACCGTCCTGGCGCACCGCCTGACCAATTTTCTTGGCTGCCAGCCAGCGGATCAGCGACGGCCCGGCCAGGAAGGAAATGATCAACGCCGTCATCGCCGCGAGGACGGCGCGCAGGGTGATGTAGCCGAAAACGTTGAAAGCGCGCACATCCTGCGCCAGCCATTGGGCGAGGAGCAGCAACATCAGCCGCCCTCCGCAATCGCTGGCAAGGCAATGGCGTCGGCCACCCGCTCCATGCGCATGAAGCGCGAGCCCTTGACCAGGACTGTGGTTTCCGGGTTCAGCTCGGCGATCAGGGCGGCGATCAGTCTGTCGAGGTTCTGGTAGTGCTCGCCGCCGCTGCCGAAATTGTGCGCCGCGAGAGCGCTCGCCTCACCGAGGGTGAATAGACGATCGATCCCCTGGCTCTTGGCATAGCCGCCGATTTCGTCGTGAAACTGGCCGCTCATCGCGCCGATCTCGCCCATGTCGCCGAGGACCAGTACGCTGTGCCCGATGGTTGCCGCGAGCACGTCGATGCCGGCGCGGACCGAGTCGGGATTGGCGTTGTAAGTGTCGTCGAGGAGTAGCGCACCGTGCACGGCCAGGCGCCTTTGCAGCCGCCCCTTGAGACCGTGAAAAGCGCTCAGGCCGGCCTGCACCGCGGCCAGCGGAACTCCGGCGGCGAGGCAGGCGGTGGCGGCGGCCAGCGCGTTGCGGGCGTTGTGCTGCCCGGGCAGGGCCAGCACAATCTCGACCTCGTCGCCGGCAGCTGCGACGCTGAGCCGGCTTTCGAGACCGTGCAGATAGAAGCGACCGCGGACGTCTGCTGCCTTTTCGAAGCCGAAAGTCATCATCCGCAGGGCGCGACTCTGACTGCGCCAGAGTTCCGCCCATTGGTCGTCGGCGCAGAACACGGCGATGCCACTCTCGTCAAGTCCCGAATAGATACTGCCTTTTTCGGCGGCGATCGCTTCGAGCGAGCCCATTCCCTCGAGATGCGCACGCTGCGCGTTGGTCACCACGGCGACGCTGGGGTGCGCAATTCCCGCCAGATAGGCAATCTCACCAGGATGATTCATGCCCATCTCGATGACTGCCGCACGATGGCCGGCCTGCAGCCGCAGCAAGGTAAGGGGCAAGCCGATGTCGTTGTTGTAGTTGCCCTGGGTGACCAGCAGCGCATCGCCGTAGGCGACTTTCAGGATGCTGGCGATCATTTCCTTGGTCGTCGTCTTGCCATTGCTGCCGGTGACGGCAATCAACGGCAGGGTGAAACGGCCGCGCCAATCCGCGGCCAGGGCGCCAAGTGACAAGCGTGTTTCAGCCACCTTAACCAAGGGCAGAGCGAGGTCCTGCAACCCATCGACGGCATCGGCGGCGACCACTGCGGCGACCGCGCCGCGGGCCTTGGCGGCGGCCAGGTAGTGGTGACCGTCGAAATTGTCGCCGCGCAAGGCAAGAAAAAGCTCGCCGGCTGCGCTGCTTCGGCTGTCGGTCGACAGCCCGCAGAACTGGACATTCTCGCCAAGGAGTTGGCCGTCGGTTGCGCGCGCAACGGCCAGGAGATCCATCATCACGCTCATTCGGCCATCTCCTGACGAGCAGTGAGTGCGGCACGCGCTTGCAGGGCGTCGGAAAACGGCCGCCGCAGACCACAGATCTCCTGATACGACTCGTGCCCCTTGCCGGCAATCAACACCACATCCGCGGGGTGCGCGGCAAGGAGGGTGCGCTCGATCGCCTCGCCGCGATCGACAACGACTTCGGCAGCCGGTGCCGCGACGCGAATCTCGTTGATAATCGTCTGCGCATCTTCGCCACGCGGGTTGTCACTGGTCAACACGACATGATCGGCGCGCGCTGTGGCGATCGCTCCCATCAGCGGTCGCTTGCCGCGGTCGCGATCGCCACCGCAGCCAAAAATGACGATCAGGCGGGCACCACGAGCTGTCGCCACCGCCCGCAAGGCGCCCAGTGCGCTGTCCAGGGCATCGGGGGTGTGGGCGTAATCGACGACGACCAGCGGTTCGTTGCGGCCGCCGATCTTCTCCAGACGACCGGCTGGCGAGGGCAACTGCGCGAAGCGTTCGGCGACGGCTTTCGGCGTCAAGCCGGCATCGATCAGGACAGCGGCAACAGCGAGGAGATTGGAGACGTTGTAGCGACCGAGCAGGCCGGTTTCGACCATCGCGCGCCCGTTCGGAGCACAGAGCCGGAAGCGCAAACCGTCGATGCTTTCCTCGATCTCTTCGGCACGAATCGTTCCCTGTCGACCGTCGGGGCTGTCCTGCTGGGTGTAAGCGACCACTTTGGTGGCCGAACTGAGCGCCGCCAGCCGGCGCCCGAAAGGGTCGTCGAGATTGCACACCGCCAGGCGCAGCCTGGGCCAGGTAAAGAGTGCTGCCTTGGCCTGTGCGTAAGCCTCGAAACTGCCGTGATAGTCGAGATGATCGCGCGTCAGATTGGTGAATACGGCGATATCGACGCGGGCGCCGTCGAGGCGACCTTCGGCAATGCCGATCGAACTGGCTTCCAGCGCGCAGGCCTGAGCCTGGTCGTCGGCAAAGCGCGCCAGGGAGCGCATCAGGGTCGTCGCTTCGGGTGTCGTGAAGCCGGTATCGAGCAACTGGCCGGGGAAGCCGGCGCCCAAGGTGCCGATGATTGCGCAGCGGCGCGGGTGGCAAGCGGCAAGCCATTGCGTCACGGTGGTCTTGCCATTGGTGCCGGTAACCGCGATTAGCGACAGCCGCTCACTCGGCCGCCCGTAAACAGCCTCCGCCAGCGGCCCACACAGTGACCGCAAACCCTGCACCGGCAAATTGGCGACCCGCCAGTCGGCGTTCCAGGCAAAATCGTCCGTAGCCGCACCCGCCTCCCAGAGGACAGCGCAAGCGCCCGCGGCGATAGCCGCGGCAATATGTTTGCGGCCATCGGCCAGGTCGCCAGGATAGGCGAGAAAGAGATCGCCAGCACTGACCTGGCGGCTGTCGTCGCTGGCGCCGCTGGGCAGCACGCCAAGCGCCGCCAACTGCGCCAGCATATCGCGGGCGGTCGTGTCGGCCGTCACAAGGGCATCCGTCCGGCTCACAACCTGGCCTTGGTCGCTGGCTTGCCGCTCTGCGCAACCTCCAGCGGCGCATCCGGTGCGATGCCGAGGGTCCGCAAGGTACCGGCCATCACCGCCGCAAAAACCGGCGCCGCCACTTCGCCACCATAGTATTTGCCGCGCGGCTCGTCGATCATCACGGCAACGACCAGCCGCGGATCCGAGGCCGGCGCAAAGCCGACGAAGGACGCGACGTATTTCTTGGTTGTGTAGCGACCGCCTTCAAGCTTGCGCGCGGTACCGGTTTTGCCGGCCACACGATAACCCGGGATCTGCGCCCTGGGAGCCGTTCCGCCGGGCCGCACAGCCATTTCGAGCATGGCGCGCACCTCCCGCGCCGTCTGCGGGCTGAATACTTGCTCGCCACGCGGCCGCGCGGAAGCAACGCGGGTGAGCGAGAGCGGCGCCAGATCGCCATCACGCGCAAAAACCGTATAGGCGCGCGCCAACTGAATCAGGGATACCGAAATGCCATGGCCGAAGGACATCGTCGCCTGCTCGATGGGCCGCCAGGTCTTCCAGGGACGCAGTCGACCGCTGACCTCGCCCGGAAAACCGAGACTCGGCACCTGCCCGAAACCGACGCTGTCAAACATATCCCACATCGTTTTCGCCGGAAGCATGGCCGCGATTTTGGACGCTCCGACGTTCGACGACTTCTGGATGACCTCGGCAACGCTCAGCACGCCGTAGCGATGAGTATCGGAAATCGTCGCACCGCCGATGCGCAGACGACCAGGCGCGCAGTTGATCGGCGTGTCGAAGCGGACTTTCCCAGTCTCCATTGCCAAGGCAATGGTAAATGGCTTCAGGGTCGAACCGGGCTCGAAGGTATCGGTCAAGGCACGGTTGCGCAACTGGGCGCCGGAAAGACTCGTACGATTGTTCGGGTTATAGGTCGGCCAGTTCGCCAGGGCCAGGATTTCACCGGTCCTGGCGTCGAGGACAACGGCACCGCCAGCTTTTGCCTTGCTGTCGGCAATGGCCTGCTTGAGCTGACTATAAACCAGGTACTGTACCTTGGAATCCAGGGCCAGGTTGATATCTTCGCCGTCCTGCGGCGGCTTGATAGAGCCGACGTCTTCCACGATCTGGCCGCGCCGGTCCTTGATCACGCTACGGCTGCCCGGCGTGCCCAACAATTTCCCATGGAAGGCCAGCTCAGCGCCTTCGAGTCCCTTGTCGTCGACCCCGGTGAAACCGACCATGTGCGCGGTCATCTCGCCAGTCGGGTAGAAGCGGCGATACTCCTGGTCCTGACCGATGCCAGGCAGCTTGAGCGCAGCCACCTGCGCAGCCACCGGCGGTGGAATCTGGCGGCGAAGGAAGACGAAGGGCTTATCAGTCGTCAGCTTGCGGGTCAGCGCCTGCGCGTCGGTCTCCAGCAGCGCGGCCAGTTGCTGCGTCTGCTCGGCGCTTAACTGTACCGCCGGCGGGACTGCCCAGATCGACCGCATCGGCGTCGAAATGGCCAGCACGTCGCCATGGCGGTCGGCAATGCGTCCGCGTGAGGCGGTGATTTCGATGTCACGCCGGTAGCGTGACTCGCCCTTCTCCTGCAAGAAATCGGTGTCGAGTATTTGCAGGTAGAACGCACGGCCGATCAGAACGACAAAGGAAAAGAGAATCAGCAAAGCCATCAGCCGCGACCGCCAGGCGGGCAGGCGCAGCTCCAGCAAAGGGCTCTCGGCGAATTTGTGGGACACTTTTGCCTTGAAGCGCATCATCGCGACGCGCCTCCAATCGGTGCCGTGGGAAGCAGAGTCTCGGCGTCAGGGGTGCGCATACCGAGCTTCTCGACGGCGATTTTCTCGATTCGCGGCGCCGTTCCCCAGGTCGACAGTTCAAGTTGCAACTGCCCCAACTCGACCTCGAGCTGGCGTGTACGCTCGTGCTGGACGTCAAGCTCCTGAAAGAGCTGCCGCGCCTTGTGTTGCGAAGTCACCACGCCCAGGCTACAGAGCATCACCACCAGGAGGAGAAGCAGATTCAGGCGCACCATTTCAAGCCGCCTTCCGGGCGAGCTTTTCGGCGACGCGCATGACGGCGCTGCGCGCCCTCGGGTTGGCAGCGACCTCTTCTTCGTTGGCCTTGAGCGGCTTGCCGACCAGGCGCAGCTCCGGCTGCGGCAGATCGACCGCACGCAAGGGCAGCTTCGTAGACAGCAGCTGCTCGGGCGCGGCGCCGTCGCGCATGAAGCGTTTGACGATCCGGTCTTCGAGCGAGTGGAAGCTGATCACCACCAGCCGCCCTCCCGGTTTGAGGACTGTCATTGCCTGCGGCAGCACTAGCGTGAGTTGTTCGAGTTCTTGATTGATATGAATCCGTAGAGCTTGAAAGGTACGCGTCGCCGCGTCCTTGCCAGGCTCGCGGGTCCGCACGGCTTCGCGTACAAGGGCTGCGAGCTCGCCCGTGGTTGCAAGCGGCCGCTCTCCCCGAACAGCCACAACCTTCTTTGCAATCTGGACAGCAAACCGTTCTTCCCCATAATTCCTGATAACCTCCGTAATTTCCTGCACGCTGGCCCGCTGCAACCATTGCGCTGCGGTTTCCCCTTGCGTCGTGTCCATCCGCATATCCAGCGCTGCGTCGTAACGGAAGCTGAAACCCCGCTCCCCTTGATCAAGCTGTGGCGACGAGACGCCAATATCGAGAAGCACGCCATCGACGCCTTCCGCGATGTCGATTCCCGCCAGGCGCAAGGCTTCGCTCAACTCGCCGAAGCGCTGGTGCATGACCAGCAGCCTGCGATCCTGAATCTCTCGCGCCGGCAGCACCGCCTCCAGGTCGCGATCGAGAGCCAGCAGGCGACCGTCCGGCCCCAGCCTTTCGAGGATCGCCCGGCTGTGTCCGCCACGACCAAAAGTGCCATCGACATAGGTTCCGGCGGGTTTTATCGCCAGGGCGGCAACCGCCTCCCGCAGCAAGACCGTCTGATGCTGCGCCGACAAGCTCACAGCGCAAGATCCTCAAGCCCCGGCGGCAGACACTGGTCGCTGAGGGCAAAGACCGCTTCCTGCTGTTCCTGCCAGCCGAGGTCGGACCAGATTTCGAAATGACTCCCCTGCCCGACCAGCCAGACCTGTTTTTCGAGCGCCGCGAACTGACGCAACTCGGGAGCGACAAGCAGGCGACCTGCCGCGTCCATCGTTTCTTCGCGCGCATTACCGACCAACAGGCGTTTGATGGCGGCCGATTGCAGATTCATGCTCGACGCAGCCAGAACCTTGTCGCGAATCGGTTCCCAGGCCGGCTCTGGATAGAGGAGCAAGCAACGATGCGGGTGCGCCGTGAGCACCAGACGGCCGTCAGCAGCCGCGGCCAAAGCCTCCCGATGACGTACCGGAATAGCCAGCCTGCCCTTCACATCGAGACTCAACGCCGCCGCACCCTGAAACATCACCCCAACTCTTCCCCTGCAATCTTTCCGAGATCACCGCAATATTTCCCACTTTCTACTACTTGTCCCCACTTTAAGACAAAGCTGGCACGAAAGCAAGGTCTCTTTCAGTGCTTTTCTCAATAGCTACAAGGACTTATAGACGACTTCTGAAGCACATCAAGAGGCGCATTGTTTTTATAAAACAATGGCGCCATTCCTGTAGTTAAAGTGATTTCTCAAGAAGCGCGGCTAAACCGGCCCTGCGCACGCCTTAAGCGCGCTAGACGCGGCCGACTGGCGGCCAAAGGGAGGCAAATGGAGGGGGGATTGTTGAAATAGCGGCCGCGAAAACAGCCTGTCAGGCGGGAAGAAAGGTGGGAAGCCGATCGATAAGCCGGGTTCTGTCGTGGACAGCCATTCCTCTAGACGTACTGTTACCAGCACGCTCAAGCAGCCTACCCGGAAGCAGCGCGAGCCACGCCCGTGCTTCCCTATTTGGCCTTGCTCCAGATGGGGTTTGCCGTGCCAGCCGTGTTACCACGCCTGCGGTGAGCTCTTACCTCGCCGTTTCACCCTTACCTGCCCGCTCTCGGTTCGCTGAGCGCGGACATCGGCGGTCTGTTCTCTGTTGCACTTTCCGTCACCTCACGGTGCCCGGTCGTTAACCGGCATCCTGCTCTACGGAGCCCGGACTTTCCTCTCGGCGCGAGGGGTTAACCTTTTGCCCAGCGGCTGCCTGACCGACTTCCCGCGCCGATTATACCCGTCGCCGCGTTCGGCCCGCGCGGAATTGCCAGGCATCATCGTAGTAGGATGGGCTTTCGTTGGCCTCCGTCACCCCGGGCAGACCCAGCAGTGGCAAAGGGTGAAAAGCGCGTGGATCGCGATGTCGTCCGGCCGCCACTTCGCTCGCCAGACGCCGGTCGACGTCAGCCAACTGTTCGCACAGCGGCGCGCGCAGCCAGTCCTCACTGACCTCGTGCAGCACGGCCTTGGCTGTCAGCCCGCGAAACGGCTGCAGCAGTTGCTCGTAGGTGGCGTGACCAAAGACAAAACAGCGCAGCGTGCGACCGAGATCAAGGCGCCGCTCCCAGAACAGGGTTTTCCATTGAAAGCCGCGCAACAGGGCCAGCAGCGAGTGGTCGGAGGAGACAACGACAACTCCGCATTCATCGAAATGGGTCAGCGCATCGCGATCGCGGCCGCGACCGCAGCGCGCGTCGGGTACCGCCATCGCCTCGACGTGGCAGGCATTCAGCGTCGATTTGCTCAGCGGAAAACTGAGCCAGACCAGGGCATTGAAGAAATCGTGCCAGTTGCCCGGACGCGTCTCCACCTCGCCGCGCACCCAGATGCGCATTTCGTAATCGACGCCATCGCCTTGCGGCGCAACGAAAGACAGGCGTTGACCGCCAGCGCTACGTAGATCGCAGCGCGCGCTGAGCAGTTCGAGCGACGCCGGCTCCGGGGCAAAGGGAATGCCCTCGATGAGCGGTGACAGTGGCGCGAACAAACCACCCGGCGACGGCCACGCTGCCAGATTCACTTCTTCACCTGCTCACTGCTGTGCCGGCGCGCCAGCGTTCGTCGGCGTGTCGCTCTGCGCTGCGGCGACGAAGCTCAAGCTGCCATTGCGCATCTCGAAGCTGCCCTGTAAAGGACCCATACCCTCCGCCGGCGCCTCTTCAAGCCGGGCAAAGCCCTCACAGGTGCGCGTCTCGACGACCAGCATGCGGCGCCCCTGTTTGAGAATCCAGGCACCGTTCCCGGGGGCGTAGACCTCGACCGGCGTTGTGGCACCGGCCTTGCCCATGTCATGGCGACGCATGCACTCGGGCATCCGCGCGGCGACCAGGGAATAGGAAGCCGACTTCTCCCAGAAGAAATTCTGGATGCGAATTAGCGTCAGCGCGTGCTGGCTGGAGCCGTCGATCTCGAAGGACGCACGCTGATCGGAGCAGGCCACCAGCAGGGGTAGCAAAAACAGGGACAACAAGGTCTTTCGCAGCACAGGAAATCTCCTCAAGCGAATCCCGGAGCCGGCCGACGCAGGGAGACGCCCCGACATTAATCGAGCATCCGCCAGCGTAGCCGCTCACCGGCACGTAGCGGAACCAGCGCATCGTCGCCGAGATAGGAGAAAGCCTCGGCAACGAGCCAGTCCTCCTGCACCAGCGTCACCGTCCCGGAATTGCGCGGCAGACCATAGAAATCGGCGCCATTGAAGCTGGCAAAGGCCTCCAGCCGATCCAGGGCGCCGACCGACGCAAAGGCTTCCGCATAGAGTTCCAGAGCCGCGTGCGCCGTGTAGCAACCGGCACAACCACAAGCGGTCTCCTTGCTGGTCCGTGCATGCGGCGCAGAATCGGTCCCCAGGAAGAATCGCTTGCTGCCGGAAGTCGCTGCGCGCACCAGCGCCAGCCGATGCGTCTCACGCTTGAGCACCGGCAGGCAATAATGGTGCGGGCGAATACCGCCGGCAAAAATGGCGTTGCGGTTGTAAAGCAGGTGATGCGCGGTAATCGTCGCCGCCAGGTTCGGCCCCGCACTACCCACGAAATCAGCAGCATCGCGGGTAGTGATGTGCTCAAAAACGACCTTGAGACCCGGGTAACGCGCCAGCAGGGGCTCCAAAACGCGTTCGATGAAGCGTTTTTCGCGATCAAAAACGTCGACCTCCGGATCGGTCACCTCGCCGTGCACCAGCAAGGGCATCCCCGATCGCTCCAGTTCGGCAAGGGCTGGCGCGCATTTGTCGAGATCGCTGACGCCGGCGTCCGAATTGGTCGTCGCTCCTGCCGGATACAGCTTCACCGCGTGTACGAACCGGCTAGCCACGGCCAGCCGCACTTCATCAGCCGACGTACGGTCGGTCAGGTAGAGAGTCATCAGGGGTTCGAACGACAACGCCGGCGGTAACGCCGCCAGGATCCGCGCCCGGTATTCGCCAGCCGCAGCGACGGTGGTCACCGGCGGTCGCAGATTGGGCATCACGATGGCGCGGGCAAACTGACGCGCGCTATGCGGCAAAACCGTGCGCAGCGCTTCACCGTCGCGCAGATGAAGGTGCCAATCGTCAGGGCGAGTAAGGGTGATCTGCATTCTTGAACCGCGGCGAGGAAAAGTCTGAATTCTAGATGATTTTCTCGCCGCGGCCGAACCTGGGCGAGCCGACGACGCAACGGCCAGCGGCACGACCGGCGTCGCACTGCCACCCGTGCAGCGCTCAAGCCCTGAGTCGTAAGGCCAATTCGTACAAGGTTTTCTTGCCGACACCGGTAATGGCGTGCGCCAGGCGGCTCGCCTGGCTAACCGCCAGGCCATCGTCCAGCAACAGCTTGAGGACTCTTTCCCCTTCGACGCCGTCGTCAAGCGATGCGGCCCCGGAAACCAGCAGCACAAACTCGCCACGCTGCCGGTTGGCGTCGGCCAGCAGCCAGCCATGCGCTTCAGCAAGCGGACAGACATGGATGGACTCGAATAGTTTGGTCAGTTCCCGCGCCAGGACCACGGTCCGTGCCGGCCCGAAGGCATCCGCCAGGGCGAGCACGGTATCGAGAATGCGGTGCGGCGCCTCGTAGAAAACCAGGGCGTAGGGCAACTGGAGCAGCCCGCGCAAGGCCTCGGCGCGCTGCCCCGCCTTGTTCGGCAGAAAACCGTAGAACAGGAAATGCGGGTCCTCGAGTCCACTCGCAGAGAGCGCCACGATCGCCGCACAGGCCCCCGGCAACGGGACCACGCGATAGCCGGCAGCGCGCACCCTGGCCACCACCCGCGCCCCCGGATCGGACACCGCGGGGGTGCCGGCATCGACCACAAGCGCCACCGACTCCCCGTTTGCCAGGCGCGCGATGACCTGTTGCGCGGCAGACTGCTCATTATGCTGATGCGCCGCCAGCAGACGTGCAGTACAGCCATAATGTCTGAGTAGCAGCCCGCTATGACGCGTGTCCTCGGCGGCCACCCACGCCACCTGCCGCAAAACATCGATGGCCCTCTGACTCATGTCGCCAAGATGGCCGAGCGGCGTTGGTACCACATACAGTGCAGGGAGTTCTTCGCTCATGACCATCCATCGGCAGGTGAACGACAAAGATAGCACGGCCGGGGCGGGCGAACGCCCGGCAACACCGGGTTTGCGCGCAGAACGCCTGGCGGCGGCCTTCCTCGAACGGAACGGCCTGAGCATCCTGGCACGCAATTACCGTTGCCGCGGCGGCGAGGTGGACCTGATCTGCGAGGACCGACAGGTGCTCGTCTTCGTCGAAGTGCGCCTGCGCCGCAACACCAGCTACGGCGGTGCAGCGGCCAGCATCACCCGCGCCAAGCAAAGCCGCATCATCCTCGCTGCGCGCCATTACCTGGCCTCGCATAGCGCCAGGCGGGAGCCCGAATGCCGCTTCGACTGCCTGCTCCTGGACGCCCTTTCCGAAGCGGCAATCGAATGGTTGCGCGACGCCTTTGCCGCTGGGTGAGGCATGCCGCCGCTCGCCACTGCCGGAGCACCCCGGCTCCCACTGCACGATCTTGTCGACGCCCTGGTGTTAAGATCTCGTACTCTTCTTTCAGTCGAGTCAAAGCTCATGGATTTGATCACTCGCATCAGCCAGCACTTCAAGGACAGCGCGCAGACCAAGCTCGACGCCATCGAACTGCTCGCCGGACCGATTGCCCAGGCGATCGAGGCAATGGTCGCCTGCCTGCTCAACAACGGCAAGATCCTCGCCTGCGGCAACGGCGGCTCGGCGGCCGACGCGCAGCACCTGGCCGCCGAACTGGTTGGCCGTTTCGAGGCTGAAAGGCACGAACTGGCAGCGATTGCCCTGACCACCGACTCGTCGATCATGTCGGCGATCGCCAACGACTATGGCTTCAGGATGGTATTCGCCAAGCAGGTCCGTGCCCTCGGCCAGCCCGGCGATGTGCTGGTGGCCATCTCGACGTCAGGAAACTCGCCCAGCGTCGTCGAAGCGATCAGTGCCGCGCACGAGAACGAACTGCGAGTGGTGGCCCTGACTGGCAAGGGCGGCGGCGCGATCGGTGAAATGTTGCGCGAAGGCGACGTCCATATCCTGGTGCCGGCCGAACGCACCGCACGCATTCAGGAAACGCACCTACTCACCATCCACTGCCTTTGTGATGGCATCGATTGCCTGCTCATGGGAGTTGAAGAATGAGGAGATCTCTGGTCACCAGCCTGATTTGCGGCGCGCTCCTGGTACCGATGTTGCAGGGTTGCATCTCGGTGCTTGCCGTCGGCGCCACGCAAGCCACGCTGGCCGCCGTCGACCGCCGGGCGCTGGGCACCCAAACCGAAGACGAAAGCATCGAATGGAAGGCCGCGCTGCAGATCAGCCCGCTAGGAGGCCGCGAGTCGCATATCAACTTCACCAGCTACAACGGCAAGGTGCTCATTACCGGCGAGGTGGCGTCCGAGCAGACCAAGGCAGAAGTGGAACGGCTGGTCGCCGCGCTACCGGAAGTGCGCGGCGTTTACAATGAACTCGTGGTCGCGCCAATCTCTTCGTTCGGGACGCGCAGCAACGATTCCTACCTCACCACCAAGGTCAAGTCACGCTTTGTCGAAGCCGGCAAGTTCAACCCCGTCTATGTCAAGGTGGTGACCGAAAACGGTGTCGTCTACCTGCTCGGCCTGGTCACGCAGCGCGAGGCCGACGCAGCAATCCAGCTGGCGCGCACCACGAGCGACGTCAAGAAAGTCGTCACCCTTCTGGAAATCATCACCGACGCCCGGGCCAAAGAGCTGGACGCCAAGGTGACGCCCCAGTCAGTGAAACCGGATAACGTGACAGCCGACGGATAGCCCGCTCAGGCTCCTCCCAGCGAGCCACAGACGGCCAATTGTCGGGGCGTATTCACGTCGCCCCGCATCAACGACGATTGCCCGCTGCCGACTCCTTCTTCTTGCCCCACGGGGCATGGGCGTTACGACTGACAATATAGTCGGCAAAGAACTTCATCCAGATCGTAGACCCGGCGATCGCCGTCCAGGTATCGTAGTGCACGCCGGCAAGGACCACCATCAGGATCACCGAAACCGCGATCGCACCGGCAACCACGTTGACGGCTGCCGTGTAGGGCGCATATTTTTCCGGATTTTCTGGTGGCACGCCGCGTTTCAGCGCCACTTCGGAAAAATCCCTCTTGAACAGGATGCGCCACGCCCGCCGCAGCCAGAAGAAGGCAATCGGGAACAGCCCGAGAAACAGTATCCATGTCAGCGCAATGCTGATACTCATCCACGACTCCTCTTGTACCGCGCGCCAGCGTAGGCGCTACGTATTTGGAAAGCAGCAAAGAAAAACCCCGCCAGACCTGCCAGCGGGGTTGTTCCTTGCCCGCTGCCGCCAGCCGAAGCCGACGGCAGCCTGATGATACGGCTAACTGCGCTCAGTGAGCACCCGAGACAGCACCTGAGCCACGCGGAATGCGAACAGCTTCAACCATCGCCTGGATGTGCGCCGGTGGTTCCGGGGTCATCTTGTCGACAATGAAGGCAACGCCGAAGTTAACACAGGCACCGATCGCACCGAAGGCTTCCGGCGTGATGCCGAAGAACGGGTTCGGGCCACCGATCAGGCCCAGGTACTCGGTTCCCTTGACGAAGAAGATACCCTTGTGTGCGAAGACGTAGAACAGGGTGATGAACAGACCTGCAAGCATGCCGGCCATGGCACCTTCCTTGTTCATCTTCTTCGAGAAGATCCCCATCATGATCGCCGGGAACAGCGAACTTCCCGCAATACCGAAGGCCAGGGCAACGGTACCGGCCGCGAATCCTGGCGGGTTCAGACCCAGATAGCCGGAGATGACGATCGCTACTGCCATCGAGATCTTGCCTGCCAGCAGCTCGTTTTTCTCGCTGATATCGGGCATGAAGACGTTCTTGATCAGGTCGTGCGAGACAGCGGCCGAAATGGCCATCAGCAGGCCGGCAGCAGTCGACAGAGCGGCAGCCAGACCACCGGCAGCAACCAGCGCGATGACCCAGTTCGGCAGCAGCGCGATTTCCGGATTGGCGAGCACGATGATGTCGGCGTTGACCTCCAGCTCGTTGCCTTTCCAGCCAGCAGCTTCGGCCTTGGCCTTGAACGCGTCGTTCTTCGACTTGTCGTTGTAGTACTGGATGCGGCCGTCGCCGTTCTTGTCTTCCCACTTCAGCAGACCGGTCTTCTCCCAGCGCTTCATCCAGTCCGGACGATCCGCGCCGACGATTTGCGAGTCGGCCGCGTAGGGATCGGCATCCTTCATCACGACACCCGGGGTGATCGTGCGGATCAGGTTGGTCTTGGCCATCGCCGCCACGGCAGGCGCCGTGGTGTATAGCAGGGCGATGAAGACCAGCGCCCAGCCCGCGGAACTACGCGCGGCAGCGACCGTCGGCACCGTGAAGAAGCGCATGATGACGTGCGGCAGACCAGCGGTACCGATCATCAGCGACATCGTGTACACGAACATGTTCAACATACCACCAGCATCAGAGGTGGTGTAGTTGGGGAAGCCCAGGTCGGTCACCACCTTGTCCAGCCGCTGGAGCAGCGAGATGTCCTGGCCAACGAGGCTGGAACCGAGACCCAGTTGCGGGATCGGGTTGCCGGTAAGCTGGATCGAGATGAAGATCGCCGGAATGATGTAGGCAGCGATCAGCACGATGTACTGAGCAACCTGGGTGTAGGTGATCCCCTTCATGCCGCCGAAAACCGCGTACACGAAGACGATGCCCATACCGACGTAGATACCGGTTTCGCTGGAAACGCCGAGGAAGCGCGAGAAAGCGACGCCGACACCGGTCATCTGACCAATGATGTAGGTGATCGAGGCAGTCAACAGGCAGGCCACGGCTACTGTACTGGCCGACTTCGAGTAAAAGCGGTCGCCGATGAACTGCGGCACAGTAAACTTGCCGAACTTGCGCAAATAAGGTGCCAGCAGCATCGCCAGCAACACATAGCCACCGGTCCAGCCCATCAGGAAGAGGCCGCCACCATAGCCCATGTTCGAGATCAGGCCGGCCATCGAAATGAACGAGGCTGCCGACATCCAGTCAGCGGCCGTCGCCATGCCGTTCATCACCGGTGGCACCTGGCCGCCAGCTGCGTAGAACTCGCTGGTACTACCGGCACGGGCCCAGAGGGCAATCCCGATGCAGGGCGAAAGTCGCACCGACGACCAGGTAAATCGTTGTTTGAAGTTCCATTATTTTGGCCCCTTACTCTTCGTGGACGTCAAACTGACGGTCGATTTCGCCCATCTTCTTCCGGTAGTAGAAGATCAGCGCGATGAATATGTACATCGCTCCCTGTTGGGCAAACCAGAAGCCCAGGGGATAGCCACCCAGATGGATGCTATTGAGTGCGGGTGCGAACAGGATGCCCGCGCCGAACGAGACCAGGAACCATACTATCAGGATCTTGGTTAACAACCCGAGGGTCGCCGACCAGTAAGCCTTTCCACTGTCCTCCATGATTACCTCCTCCAATTTTTTTTCGATCGATTAAGTGGCTCCCGAAGCACCCATGGGAACCACCGGGGCGATTATTGATGTCGATTCTTACTGGAAGCTGACACCACTCTGGAAAGTAGGGCTTGCGCACAAGCTATCGTGGGGTCGCGCGTTCGCGCGTTCGCGCGCTAGCGGCAACCGTCGCCGCGGCGCGAAGGGCAGACGGCGACTGGCCTACCTCCGCCAGAAGCCAGGCGCCAGCAAGACCAGCAAAGTGAAAATCTCGAGGCGTCCGAGAAGCATGGCCCAGGTGCACACCCAGGTCTGCAAGTCGGTGAGCACGGCGTAGGTCGTCGCCGGACCAACGAGGTTCAGGCCCGGGCCAGTGTTGTTCAAACAGGCGACGACGGCGGAGAACGCGGTGATGATGTCCAGCCGCGTGGCGACCATCAGCAACGTCATTGCGACGATGCTGACCACGTAGATGAACATGAAGCCAAGGATGGCGTGCAGCACCTGGTCCGGAATGACCGTCGCGCCGAAGCGCACCGTCTGCATGCCGCGCGGATGCATGGCCCGCGTCAGTTCGCGCGACACCTGCTTGTAGAGAACCACCGCGCGCATCATCTTGATCCCGCCACCCGCCGAACCCGAGCAGGCGACGAAGCTGCCCAGGAAAAGGATCCACAGCTGGCCGAACAGGGGCCACTGCACGTAATCGGTCGTTGCGAAGCCAAGCGAAGTGGCCAGCGACACGGAGTGGAATCCGACGTAACGCAGAGTCGTCAGGAAATCCGCGTAGATCGCCTCCGGCCAGAGGTAGACCGAAAGCGCCAGGATGCTCAGTGCCAGAATGCCCAGGAAATAGTGCGCCTCGATGTCGGCCAGATACGCACGCAGCGATCGCTGCGAGAAGGCCAGGAAGTGCGTGCTGAAGTTGATGCCGGCGAGCAGGGCGAAAAAGATGACCACCAACTCGATATCGAGGCTGTCGAAGTGGCCAAGACTGGCATCCTTGCTGGAAAAACCACCGAGGCCCATCACCGAGAAGGCGTGCATCATCGCGTCCCAGGGTTCCATGCCCACGCCATACAAACTGATGCCGCAGAGAGCAGTAAGGATCACATAGACTACCCACAGGCCCTTGGCAGTCTCGGTGATGCGCGGCGTGATCTTGGAATCCTTCATCGGCCCAGGGGTTTCCGCCTTGAGCATGCCGCGGCCGCCGAAGCCAAGCAAGGGCAGAATGGCGACGGCAAGAACGACAACACCGAGGCCACCGACCCAGTGCATGAAAGTTCGCCAGAAGTTGATCGAAACGGGCAGCTGGTCAGGCCTGGACAAGACCGTCGCACCGGTCGCCGTAAGGCCTGAAACGGCCTCGAAATAGGCGTCCGTCCAGGTCAGCTCGGCAATGTGCAGGTACAGGGGCAGGGCGCCGAAAGCGGGCAGGATCGCCCAGATCAGGGCGACCAGCAGAAAGCTCTCGCGCACCCGCATCTCGCGTTGCTGCCGGCCTATGAAGAAAGAAAGCAGCAAGCCGCAGAGGATGGTGATCAGCACCGCTTCATCGTACGCGTCATGTGCGCCGTCGGCGGTCAGCCAGGAAATGGCGAGCGGAATCATCATCAGGCAACCGAAGCCGGCGA
Source organism: Candidatus Accumulibacter sp. ACC012 (assembly GCF_907163155.1). Classification (NCBI taxonomy): domain Bacteria; kingdom Pseudomonadati; phylum Pseudomonadota; class Betaproteobacteria; genus Candidatus Accumulibacter; species Candidatus Accumulibacter sp. ACC012. The sequence continues at coordinate 29,661 of NZ_CAJQUC010000005.1, read as the reverse complement.
TCAGAACGCCGAGGACGTACAGCGCCGGTGCGAAACGCCCAAACACGCGCGCGCCTCGCGACTCCGCGGAAAGCGACGAAGAACCAGACATTTTCTCGATCCTGGCCACCAGCTTTCTTGACGTGCCCATGAGGATGCGGAATCGACCACTCAGGGGCCTATCCGCGAGGATCAGGGGGAGAGTAAAAAATCAGCCGCACCAGCGAGCAGGTATCTTGGCCCGGCGGTTGCAATGTGGCGGGCATTCTATACCGAAAGTCTCGCCACGGCGCCCGGCAGGCCACTCACGGCGTTTACTGCCCGCGCTCTAGAGCAGCACCCGCTCGATACCGCCGTTGTTGGCCTGCCTGACGTAGCGGGCCAGCCAGTCGTCGCCCAGCAGGCGCCTGACCATTTCGACGACGATGTAGTCGGCCTCTGTGCCGCTGTCATCGTTGTAGCGGGACAAACCTTGCAGACAAGAGGGGCAGGAGGTAAGCACCTTGATCGGGCCGCCAAAGCCATCCGCCCGCTGCCTTTCGACGCCGTTGGCGATCTCTTCCTGCTTGCGGAAGCGCACTTGTGTGGACACGTCCGGACGCGTCACGGCCAGGGTTCCCGACTCGCCACAGCAACGCGCCGAAAGCTCTACCGGCTGCGCCATCAGGCTGTTGACCACCTTGATGCCGGGCATGGTGCGCATTGGCACGTGACAGGGGTCGTGATAGAGGTAACGACTGCCGCTGACGCCGTCGAGGCAGACGCCTTTTTCGAGCAGATACTCGTGAATATCGAGCAGACGGCAACCGGGAAAGATCTGCTCGAAGTGGTATTTTTCGAGCTGGTCCATACAGGTGCCACAAGAGACGATGACGGTCTTGATATCCAGATAGTTCAGGGTGTTGGCAACGCGGTGGAAAAGCACCCGGTTGTCGGTGGTGATCCTCTGCCCCTGGTCGGCCTCGCCGGCTGCCGTCTGTGGATAGCCACAGCAGAGATAACCGGGTGGCAGCACGGTTTGCGCGCCGATCTCGTAGAGCATCGCCTGCGTGGCCAGGGCCACCTGGGAAAACAGGCGCTCGGAGCCGCAACCCGGGAAATAAAAAACCGCATCGCCGTCGTAATCCGGGGCGCTGACCTTTTGCGGATCGCGGATGATCGGGACAATCTTGTCGTCCTCAATGTCAAGCAGCGCGCGCGCCGTGCGTTTGGGAAGCCCACCCGGCATCGGCTTGTTGATGAAGTGGATGATCTGCGACCGAAGAGTCGGCGAACCGAGCGTCGCCGGCGGTTGCCGCGTTTGCGCCTGGACCAGACCCAGCGACTTCGCCGCCCGGTAAGCCAGGCGCTGCGCCCGATATCCCCAGTCGATCATCAGCTTGCGCACCAGCTTGATGGTCGCCGGATCCTTGATCGTCAGGAAAGCCATGGCCGCCGCTTTCGCCGGCACGAATTTCTTCTTGCCTTGCTCGCGCAGCAGATTGCGCATGCGGATAGAGACATCGCCGAAGTCGATATCGACCGGGCACGGCGTCAGGCACTTGTGGCAGATCGTGCAGTGATCGGCAACGTCGTTGAATTCGTCGAAATGGCGCAGCGAAACGCCGCGTCGAGTCTGCTCCTCGTAGAGAAAAGCTTCAATCAGCAAGGAGGTGGCAAGGATCTTGTTGCGCGGCGAGTAGAGCAGGTTGGCGCGCGGAACATGCGTCGAACAGACCGGCTTGCACTTGCCGCAACGCAGGCAGTCCTTGACCATCGCCGAAATGTGGCCGATTTCCGACTGCTCCATGATCAGCGACTCGGTGCCGAGCAGCGAGAACGACGGCGTGTAGGCCTTGCTCAGATCGCCGCCCGGCAGCAGCTTGCCCTTGTTGAAGCGGCCTTCGGGATCAACCCGGGCCTTGTAGTCGCGAAAAGGCTGGATTTCCTCATCGCTGAGGAATTCCAGCTTGGTGATGCCAATGCCGTGCTCGCCCGAGACAACGCCGTCGAGCGCCCGCGCCAGCGCCATGATCCGTTCGACCACGGCGTACGCGGTCTGCAGCATCTCGTAGTTGTCGGAGTTCACCGGAATATTGGTGTGCACGTTGCCGTCGCCAGCGTGCATGTGCAGGGCGACAAACAGGCGGCTGCGCAATGTCTGCTGCTGAATCGCGGCGATACGTTCGACGACCGGCCGGTAAATGACGCCGTCGAAAATGTCTTCGAGCTGCGGCTTGAGCTCGCTCTTCCACGAAACGCGCAGCGAGTAGTCCTGCAAGCGATGAAAAAGCGTCGGCCTGGGCGCCCGATTCTTCAACTCGCCACTGCTGAGGCCACGTCTGGCGAACTGCGCTTCGGCCTCGTGCAGCGGCAGGTCTAGGCTGTCGAGCAACCACTGCCAGCGCGTGCGTACACTGGCCACCGCTTCCAGCGCGGCCGTTCGGCGTTCGCCGATCAACAGCTCCTTGTCGAGGTCGGCGTCGCCACGATGCAGGGGCAGGTCGCCCTGCAGGAATTCGCTCAGGGCGTCGCAAAGCGCCAGCTTGTTGCCGATCGACAGTTCGATGTTGATGCGCTCGATGCCGTCGCAGTATTCGCCCATCCGCGGCAGCGGAATTACCACGTCCTCGTTGAGCTTGAAGGCGTTGGTATGGCGTGAAATGGCAGCGGTGCGCGAGCGATCAAGCCAGAATTTCTTGCGTGTTTCGGCGTCGACGGCGATGAAGCCTTCGGCGCCGCGCAGATTGCACAGGCGCACCACTTCCGACGCCGCGCTCATCACCGCCGACTCGTCGTCACCGACCAGATCACCGATGAGCACCATTTTCGGACGCCCGGCGTTTTCCGCCTTGCGCTTGGCCTTGGTCGCGTAGCCGACGGCGCGCAGATAGCGCTCGTCGAGGTGTTCGAGTCCGGCGAGCAGGACACCAGCGTCCTTGCCGCCGCCCCCAGGCGCGAAGTGATCGGTAATCTCGACAATCGCCGGCACCGCCTCGCGTACCTGTCCGAAAAACTCGAGGCAGACGGTACGTGCGTGCTGCGGCATACGGTGCAGAACCCAGCGCGCGGCGACGATCAGGCCGTCGGTGCCCTCTTTCTGGACACCGGGCAGACCGGCCAGAAACTTGTCGGTGACGTCCTTGCCGAGACCCGCCTTGCGAAAGCTTGAGCCGGGAATCTCCAGCATTTCGGGCTCGCCGTAGAGCGTCTTGCCATTCTTGCGAAAACGCCTGATCTCGAAGCGCACCGTCTCCTGTTCGTGGATCTTGCCGAAGTTGTGGCCGATGCGCGTCACTTCCATCGGATGACCACTGGGGTCGACCAGCTTCCACCAGGCCAGATTGTCGACCGCCGTTCCCCACAGCACTGCCTTCTTGCCGCCAGCGTTCATTGCCACGTTACCGCCGATGCACGAGGCATCCGCCGAAGTGGGGTCGACCGCGAACACCCGGCCGGCCGCCGTCGCGGCTTCCGCGACGCGAGCCGTGACCACGCCGGCACCGGTACGGATCGTTGCGTACGGGCGATCACATCCGGGCAGGCGCATTTCCTCGACGGCACCGATGTTCATCAGCTTCTCGGTGTTGATCACCGCCGCCAGCGGCGTCAGCGGAATCGCCCCGCCGGTGTAACCGGTGCCGCCACCGCGCGGAATGATGGTCAGCCCGAGTTTGATGCAGGCACGCACCAGGGCGCCGATCTCTTCCTCACTGTCCGGGTTGAGCACCACGAAGGGGTATTCGACGCGCCAGTCAGTGGCATCGGTGACGTGCGAGACGCGCGCCAGGCCGTCGAAAGCAATATTGTCGTGGCGCGTATGCCTGGAAAGGGCTTTTCTGACCTTGCTGCGCAGCCTGCCCGTATCGTCGAAATGGCGCTCGAAAGCGTCAACCGCGGCCGCGGCGGCGACAATCAGTTGCTGCACGCGTTCGTTACCCTGGCGACGCTTCTCAATCTCGCGCAAACGATGGCGAAGCGCCGCGATGAGCGCCACTCGCCGCTCGCGATTGGCAAGCAGATCGTCCTCCAGGTAGGGATTGCGTTGCACAACCCAGATATCCCCGAGCACTTCATAGAGCATCCGCGCCGAGCGACCGGTGACGCGTTCGGCACGCAGCTGGTCGAGCAAGGCCCACTTTTCTGCGCCGAGCAGACGAATGACAATCTCGCGGTCGGAAAACGAGGTGTAGTTGTAGGGGATCTCGCGCAGGCGTGCGTTCATTGATACTCTCGGCTAGCAGCAAAGGGCGAATTCTAGCTTATTGCAGTGCAACAGCGATGGCCGCCGGGCAGGGGAAAACTCCCAGCTCCAGACGGTCGCACTGCTGCTTCCTCGGGTATCCTGTCGCCATCAGCTTGGGAGGGCGCATGTACAGGAACACTTGTCGGGTGACTGCTTTCGCCAGCCAGCCTGGACTTTCCCGTCTGCGAGGCCGGCCGGCTTGATTCAGGAAACGCTGCTCGACGTCCTGGCGAACATCGCCTGGCCGGCAGCGATTGCCATCGCCTGGACCGTCGGCGAACTGGCCTACCGCCTGCTATCGCTGCCGCGAATCAGCAGTTACGGCATCGCCGGCTTCGTGATGGCCGCCAGCCAGGGGGGATTTCTCGACAACCCTTCGGGAACGCCGATCGCTCTGCTGGCTCATTTCGCTTTCGGATTGATACTTTTCGAGCTCGGCTACCGCATCAACCTGCGCTGGCTGCGGGTCAATCCCTGGCTGGCAATCACCGGCGTAGCCGAAGCGAGCGGCTGTTTTGCTGCGGTGTTCATGCTGGCGCAAGCCTTTGCCTTGCCAATCGTCCCCTCGTTGCTGCTCGCCGCGCTGGCCATGGCCACCTCGCCGGCAGCCGTGCTGCGGGTGGCCAACGAACTGCAGAGCTCGGGCCAGGTCACCGAGCGCCTGTTCCACCTCACCGCCTGCAACTGCGTACTCTCCCTCTTCGTTTTCAAGGCCATCGTCGGCTACTGGGTGCTGGCCAGCGCCGGCAGCGCCTTCGAAGCCGTCTGGAACAGTCTGGTGGTGGTCGGCGTATCGATCAGCATCGGCGCAGCCTTCGGCGTGGCCGTGCCGGCGCTGCTCCGCCAGCTGGGCAACATCGACCGCAATGCCACCGTCGCTTTTGCCGTTGCGGCCTTGCTGCTGACGGCCGTGACGTACGCTTTCAAGTTCTCGCCGCTACTGGCGGCGCTGGCCTTCGGACTGGTCGCCCGACACCGGCGCGCGATACTCTCGCAAGCGCAGCGCAACTTCGGCACCCTTGGCGACCTGCTGACCGTGCTGTTGTTCGTTTTTGTCGCGGCCTCGCTTGACTGGCAGCAGGTGCGCAGCGGACTCACGCTGGCATTGGCCGTCATCGCGCTGCGTCTGGCCGTCAAGATGACGGCGACGACCGTCTTTGCCCGTCCCAGTGGCGTCAGCTGGCGCAAAGGCGCGCTGACCGGCCTGGCGATGACGCCGATGTCCGGCCTGGTCATCGTCCTCCTCGAACAGACCCGACACCTCAAGCTCTACGCACTCGATCAGGTCGCCGGCCTGGCAGCGATCGTCCTGCTGCTCGAGGTGATTGGCCCGGTGCTTACGCGCCGGGCTCTGGTCTGGGCTGGCGAAACGCATCAGCAGGAGGGCCGCTGAAAATGCCCCTCGAGTCCTTCAAGGCCAGCGCATCCCTGAGCATGGGAGTCGAACTCGAGTTGCAACTGGTCAACTGGACCGACTTCGACCTCTCCGGCTCGGCCAGCGACCTGCTCCACCTGCTCGGCCACAAGACCTTCCCCGGCGACGTCAAGCCCGAGATTACCGAAAGCATGCTCGAGATCTCGACCGCCGTGCATCACCGCCACGCCGAGCTGCTGGCGCAACTGCGCGACATCCGCGACGCCCTGGTGCGTACCGGTGACCGTCTCAACATCGCCGTCTGCGGCGGCGGCACCCATCCCTTCCAACGCTGGTCCGAGCGGCGCATTTTTCCCAATCCGCGCTTCAATCAGCTCTCCACCCTCTACGGTTACCTGGCCAAGCAGTTCACCGTCTTCGGACAACACATTCACATTGGCTGTACCAGTGCCAACGAAGCGCTCTACCTGCTGCATTCCTTGAATCGCTACGTGCCGCATTTCATCGCCCTGTCGGCCTCTTCCCCTTTCTTCCAGGGGATCGACACCCAGTTCGACTCGGCACGCCTGAATTCGGTCTTTGCCTTCCCCCTGAGCGGCCGTGCGCCCTTGCTCTTCGACTGGCAGGAGTTCGCGCATCACTACTTCGCGAAAATGGAAACCACCGGCGTCGTCAAGAGCATGAAGGATTTCTACTGGGATATCCGCCCGAAACCGGAGTACGGCACGATTGAACTGCGCGTCTGCGATACGCCGCTCACCGTGGACCGCGCCGCGGCCCTCGCCGCCTACCTGCAGGCGCTCTGCCGCATGCTCCTGCAACGCGACGAAGCACCACCGGTCGAGGACGATTATCTGGTCTACAACTACAACCGTTTCCAGGCCTGCCGCTTCGGCCTCGATGGCGTGCTGGTCCATCCCAAGAGCCACGAGAGTCGGCTGCTGCGCCAGGACATCCTGGCCACCCTCGCCAGACTCGAACCCCATGCCGCGGTTCTGGACAGCATCGGGGCACTCGAGCAGCTACGCCACGAAGTGAGCGCGGAAGGCAACCACGCCAGCTTCCTTCGCCAGCACTTTGCCGATGCGGGCAGTGTCCAGGGCGTGGTCGACGCCGCGGTAACGCTCTTCCGGCGGGGGAGAAGCAGGTAAGGCAGCTCCCGCGAAGTGATCGGCGACCACTTCACCTGCTAGAATCCTCGTTTTCCCTCGCTGCACACCGCCGCTGCCAAAATGTCCATGGACTACCTCGAAAGAATACTCAACGCCCAGGTCTACGACCTTGCCAGCGAAACTCCCCTTGATTTTGCACCCGGCCTGTCGGCGCGTACCGGTAACCGGATACTGCTCAAACGCGAAGACCTGCAGCCCGTTTTTTCCTTCAAGCTGCGCGGCGCTTACAACAAGATCTTTCATCTCTCGGCCGACAAACTGAAACGTGGAGTGATCTGCGCGTCGGCCGGTAATCATGCCCAAGGCGTGGCGCTGGCAGCAGCCAAGCTCGGTTGTCGGGCGGTGATCGTCATGCCGACGACAACGCCGCAGATCAAAATCCAGGCGGTGCGAGCCCTTGGCGGTGAAGTGGTGCTGATCGGGGAATCGTTTGACGACGCCTTCACGCATGCTCGCGAACTCGAGAAATCCGAGAAACTGAGCTTCGTTCACCCTTTCGACGACCCGGAGGTGATTGCCGGCCAGGGGACGATAGGCATGGAGATCCTCCGCCAACACGCCAAGCCGATTCATGCCGTGTTCTGCTGCGTCGGTGGCGGTGGACTGATTTCGGGTGTTGCCGCCTACATCAAGCGGGTACGGCCGGACACCCGGATCATCGGCGTTGAAGCCAGCGACGCCGACGCCATGACGCGCTCGCTGGCCGCCGGCAAGCGCATCCGGCTCGACCATGTCGGCCTCTTTGCCGATGGGGCAGCGGTCAAATACGTCGGCGAAGAGACCTTCCGCCTCTGCCAGATGTACGTCGATGAAATGGTCCTGGTCAATACCGACGCCATCTGTGCAGCGATCAAGGACGTCTTCGAGGACACCCGCGCGGTGCTCGAACCGGCGGGTGCTTTGGCGGTCGCGGGTGCCAAAGCATACGCCCGAGCACACAAGCTGAAAGACAAGGCGCTGGTGGCCATCGCCTCCGGCGCCAACCTCAACTTCGACCGTCTGCGCTTTGTCGCCGAACGCGCCGAACTCGGCGAACAACGCGAAGCCGTTTTTGCCGTCACTCTGCCCGAGAAGCCGGGCGCCTACAAAAACTTCGTGGCGCTGATCGGCTCACACAACATCACCGAGTTCAACTACCGCTATAACGACCAGCGTGACGCGCACGTCTTCGTCGGTATCCAGGTCTCGTCCCGCGCCGAGTCGATAAAGCTGCTCGAACAGCTGCACAAACACAATTATCCGGCCCTCGACCTGACCGACGACGAAATGGCCAAAGGGCACATTCGCCATCTCGTGGGCGGCCACTCACCAGGGATCAACAACGAGCTTCTTTACCGCTTCGAATTTCCCGAGCGCCCCGGCGCGCTGATGAAATTTCTCAACAGCATGAGCGCCGGCTGGAACATCAGCTTGTTCCATTACCGCAACCATGGCGCCGATTACGGGCGAGTCCTGGTCGGCATGCAGGTGCCGCCGAGGGAAATGAACGAATTCGAGGATTTCCTCGAGAAGGTCGGCTACGCGCACTGGAACGAGACCAACAACCAGGCCTACAAGCTGTTTCTGGGCTAGTTGTGCGCCTCTGCGCCGCAGACAGGCGCAGCAATGATAGGCTGTGCTGACGACGCCACCGGTACTCACCCGTCACATGCCGCTGTTCGTTCCTGAACCAGTCCACACAGGACCCTTTCCGAGGAGAGCATCCACATGACCATGAACATCGTCAACAACGTCACCGGCCTGATCGGCAATACCCCACTGGTCAGACTCCACCGCATCAGCGCCGGTATCGAAGGCACCATCGCCGCCAAGCTGGAGTTCTGTAATCCGGCGCACAGCGTCAAGGATCGTATCGCCATGGCAATGATCGACGACGCACAGGCAGCGGGACGAATCAGCCCGGAAACCATCGTTCTTGAACCGACCTCGGGTAACACCGGCATCGGTCTGGCGATGGTTTGCGCGGCACGTGGGATCAAATGCTGCTTCGTGATGCCGGAGACGATGAGCCGTGAACGCCGCCTGCTGCTCAAGGCTTACGGCGCCGAATTGGTCCTCACGCCCGGCCCGGACGGCATGGGCGGCGCCATCAGCCGCGCCGAGGCCATGGCCGCTGCCGATTCGCGCTACTACATCCCGCAGCAGTTCGAGAATCCGGCCAATCCGGCCATTCACCGCGCGACGACGGCCGAGGAAATATGGCGCGACACGCATGGCCAGGTGGACATCTTCGTTTCGGGCGTCGGCACTGGGGGCACCATTACCGGTGTCGGCGAAGTGCTCAAGGAGAGGAAGCCCGGCGTGCAGGTGATCGCCGTCGAGCCCGACGCCTCGCCGGTGCTCTCGGGTGGGGCTAAGGGACCGCATCCGATCCAGGGCATCGGGGCCGGCTTCGTGCCGAAGGTGCTGAACACCGCCATCTACGATGAAGTGCTGCGCGTCACCTCTGAAGACGCTTTTGCCACCGCCCGCAGAATGGCAACCGAAGAGGGCCTGCTGGTCGGTATTTCGTCCGGGGCAGCCGTGTGGGCGGCGATGGAAGTCGCGCGGCGACCACACAACGCCGGCAAGCTGACCGTGGTCATCATCCCCTCCTTCGGTGAGCGCTACCTGTCGACCGCACTCTTCGCGGACCTCGAAGTCTGAGCGGCGTGCTGCCGGTGCTGCCGGAGAAAGACGACGCCTTCGCCGGCGTCATCGACCGGCGCGGCGGTGATTCGCTGAAGTGGAACCGCTACGCTGGCCGCGATGTGCTCCCCTTGTGGGTTGCCGACATGGATTTCGCGGCGCCGCCAGCGATTGTCAGGGCTCTTGAAAAACGCGTCGCGCACGGCTGTTTCGGCTACGCGGAGGCGACACCGGCTCTGCTCGCTGCCGTCCTCGGACATCTCCAGCGTGCCTACGGCTGGCAGGTCGAAGCCGACTGGCTGGTCTGGCTGCCGGGCCTGGTCAGCGGACTCAACGTCGCCTGCCGGGCCATCGACGGCGATGTGCTGACGGCGACGCCGATCTACCCCCCTTTCCTCTCGGCACCCGGCCTGTCCGGCAAGGCGCTGGCGACCGCCCCCCTGCAGCAGCTTGCCGGCCGCTGGCTCTGGGACTTCGCCGCCTTGCAGCGCGCACTGACCCCAAACAGTCGCCTGCTGCTGCTCTGCCACCCGCACAACCCGGTGGGACGCGCCTGGGACGACGACGAGTTGGCGCAAATCGCCGCCTTCTGCAATGAGCACCAGCTGATCGTCTGCTCGGATGAAATCCACTGCCAGCTACTGCTCGACCAACAGCGGCGGCACCGGCCCCTGGCGACGATTGATGCCGACCTCGCCCAGCGCAGCATCACCCTGATGGCGCCATCGAAAACCTACAATATTCCTGGCCTCGCTTGCGCTTTTGCAGTCATCCCGAACACCGCGCTACGGCGTCGCTTCACGGCCACGATGCGCGGCATCGTCCCGCATGTGAATGCGCTTGGCCTGGCGGCCATGGAAGCCGCTTATCGCGACTGCGACGACTGGCAGCAGGCGCTGCTCGCCGTTCTACGCAACAACCGTGATCGCGTCACAGCAGCGCTCGGCGCCATCCCTGGTCTGCGCGTAAACCACGTCGAAGCCACCTACCTAGCATGGATCGACGCACGCGGCCTGGGCGTCGGCGATGCGACGGCCTTCTTCGAAGAGGCTGGCGTTGGCCTCTCCAATGGCGCGGACTTTGGTCTCCCCGGCTGGCTACGACTCAATTTTGGCTGCCCGCGCGCGACGCTCGATGCGGCCCTCGAACGTATGCTGAACGCTTGTTCGAGATTGCCCAGGGCGGCGACGACTTCCTGAACCTCCGCGGCGACGCCCGCGACAAGGAGTCGGTGGCGCGGCCCGCGGACCAGATCCAGCAGCGCGCTCAACGCAGCGCTCGGAAGACACCGGCTTCGGTCACCATTGCGTCGAGTCGCTGGTCGTGCGGCTCGGGAGAAATGCTGTCCAGCCGGGCGAGTTCGAATCCGACCCCCACCACCAGCGGTCGCGGCAAAAGTGATGCCAGAGTGCGGTCGAAATAACCGCCGCCGTACCCAATGCGGTAGCCGGCGGCGTCAAAGCCATTCACCGGCAAGAGCAGCACCTCGGGAATCAGGAAGTCGCCGTGGGCCGGTGTCGGGATGCCATAGCGATCGGCGAACATCGCCGTGCCCGCCGACCAGGCGCGAAAAGCCAGCGTCCGCGGTTCGTCGATCACCACCGGCAGCAAAGCCCGAAAGCCTGGTTTGCCCGCGCTGGCCCATTCGTCGATCAGCGGTCGGAGGTCGGCTTCATTCTGCACCGGCCAGCAGAAGCCGACAGCCAGCGCCGCCAGCTGCGGAAAACCCTCACGCAGATGCGTGCGGACCCGACGAGACAGCTGCACGCACTCATCCGCAGTCAGAGCCAAGCGGCGCTCAAGCAGGCTTTTGCGCAGCGCACGGCGGGCGGCAAAGCGCTCGGCGGCGACGCGACCAAGGCCATCGATGGTGATTCCCGGCGTCGCTCCAGCAGCCATGTGATATGCTCAAAACAGATATTTTTCGAGAAATCCAGCTTACCATGAAGTTTCGCCACAGCCTCCGCCACAGCTTTCGGTACACCCTTCTGGCCCTCCTCGGCGCCTCACTGCTGACGCCGCTTGGCGCCTTGGCGAGCAGCGCCGACGAGCAGTTTCTCGCCGCGCGCAGCGCCGCTCGCAACGGCGACAGGACGCGCCTGGAGCAACTGGCGCCAACGCTGCAGGATTACGAACTGGCATCCTACGTCGATTACTGGCAGCTTCTTCTCGACCTGAAGGAAGCCGATCCAGCAAGCGTCACCGCCTTCCTTAACCGCAATCCGAACAGCTATGTAGCCGAAAAGTTGCGCACCGACTGGCTCCGCCAAACCGGCAAGCAGCAGCAGTGGGCGGCTTTTGATGCCGAGTTCCCGCGTCTGCTGCAGACACCGCCGCAAGACATTGCCTGCTATTCGTTGCAGGGCCGGCGGGCTCAGGGCGACCCGAGCATGCTCGACGACGCCTTGCCCCTGTGGTTGACCTTGCTCGAGCCTCCGGAACCCTGCTACCCGGTACTCGAGGCGCTGATTCTCGAAAAGCGCGTCCTCGCCGATCTCGTCTGGGCACGAATCCGCAACCAGTTCGAGGCCAACAAGACCACCGCCGCCGCGTACAGCATGAATTACCTGCCGCCCAGCCAGACCCCGGACGCGAAACTGGCGCAAACGATCATCACCGCGCCGCTGCCCTGGCTGATCCGCTTGCCGAGCGACTTTTCAGCTAACCGCATGCAGCGCGAGCTGGCCATCCTCGGCATCCAGCGCATCGCACGCAACGACCCGCGCATGGCGGCACAGCAACTGCAGCGCATCGCGCCTTCGCTGAGCAAGGAGGAACAGGGCTGGGCGTGGACGCAGATCGGCCGCCAGGCGGCGCAGGACCACATGCCCGAGGCCAGCGAGTGGTACCGCAAGGGTGGCGATACGCGCCTTTCCGATGATGCGGCGGAATGGAAAGTGCGCGCGGCGCTGCGCGTCCAGGACTGGGGCGCCGTGCGCTCGACGATCGAAGCAATGCCCCCGGAACTGGCCGCGCAATCGGCCTGGGTCTACTGGCTGGGCCGCGCCTACCGCGCTGGCGGCAGGCTGGCTGAAGCCGATACGCAGTTTGCGAAGATCGCCGGTCAGCCCGATTTCTACGGCAACCTGGCCAGCGACGATCTCGGCCAGGCCATTGCACCACCACCACAGGCATCGCCACCGAGCCTTGATGAGCTGGCGGCGGTGCAGGCCAAGCCCGGCGTGCAACGCGCGCTGCTCTTCTTTCGCCTCAACCTGCGCTCGGAAGCGGTCCGGGAATGGAACTGGTCCCTGCGCGAGATGAGCGACCGGGAACTGCTCAGCGCGTCAACGATCGCCCTGCGCGCCGATATTTACGACCGCGCCATTGCCAGCGCCGACCGTACCCGCAACGAACACGACTACTCGCTACGCTACCTGGCGCCATTTGGCGATCAGGTGCGGCCGGCAGCGCGCAACCAGGCCCTCGACGACGCCTGGGTCTATGGCCTGATGCGCCAGGAGAGCCGCTTCGTGACCAATGCGCGCTCGGGTGCCGGCGCGTCCGGGCTGATGCAACTGATGCCGGCCACCGCCAAATGGGTCGCCGGCAAGATCGGCCTCAAGAATTACCACCAGGGCCAGGTTAACGACACCGAAACCAACGTGCTGCTCGGTACCAGCTACATGCGACTGGTACTCGAGGATCTCGACAATCACCCGGTGCTCGCCTCCGCTGCCTACAACGCCGGGCCGGGTCGGGCGCGCCGGTGGCGTGCCGACGTGCCGCTGGAAGGTGCGATCTATGCGGAGACGATTCCCTTCAGCGAAACCAGGGACTACGTCAAGAAGGTCATGAGCAATTCGGTTTACTACTCGGCGCTCTTCGATGGCCGACCGCAAACGCTCAAGAATCGGCTCGGGACAATCGCTCCACGCACCGGCGGCGAAGCCAAGGGCGAGTAATTGCCTTAAAATCATGTTTTTTCGACACCCACTTCATCGGTAGGACGCTATGGAACTCAAGAATGTGCTGTTGATCGGCGGCAGTGGTTTTGTCGGCGGCTGGATTGCCAGCTGCCTTTCACAACGCGGCGTACGGGTGACGATAGCCACCCGCCACCGTGACAACACCAAGAAACTGATCATGCTGCCGACGGTCAGGATGGTCGAAGCCAGGGTGAACGACCAGCAGGCACTCGTCGAACTGATGCGTGGTCAGGACGCGGTCATCAACCTGGTCGGAATCCTCCATGACCGGGATTCGCGCCTGCCCTACGGCAAGGGTTTCGCCGCCGCGCATGTCGAGCTGACGAAAAGCATCGTCGCCGCCATGCAGCAGAGCGGCGTACGTCGCCTGGTGCATATGAGTGCGCTCAATGCCGCAGGCGACGGGGTATCGGAATACCTGCGCTCGAAGGGAGACGGCGAAGCCGTGGCACAGGCTGCGATGGCCGAGCTGGACGTCACGGTGTTTCGACCGTCAGTGATTTTTGGGCCGGGCGACGCCTTCCTCAACATGTTTGCCACCTTGCTGAAGCTTTTCCCGATCTTCCCGCTTGCTGGCGGTTCGGCGCGCTTCCAGCCGGTTTATGTCGGCGACGTGGCGAAAGCCTTCTGCGACTGCCTCGGCGATCACAGCACCTTTGGCCGGACTTACGATCTCTGCGGCCCGAAAGTCTATACGCTTCGCGAACTGGTCGAGTACACTGCCCGCTTGGTCGGCAAGCCGCGCCGCATCATCGATCTTGGCAACGGTGGCTGGGCTTACCTGCAAGCCGGCCTGCTGTGGCTGCTGCCGAAGCCGCCGATGTCGCCGGACAACCTGCGCTCGATGGACGTCGACAGCGTCACCGATGGTAGCCATGACTATCCGGATTGGCGGCCAACGGCACTTGAAGCCGTGGCCCCGAGCTATCTGTCGCCGGCCGAGATCGGGCAGTTTCGCCGCGACCGCTATCGCCTTCGTGCCGGTCGCTGAGCAGGCCAGCGCGCCAGCCCAGGCGCCAGCACTGCGCTGATGGAAATCTTCACGGTCGGCGGGGCGATCCGCGACGAGTTGCTCGGTTTGCCGGTTCAGGATCGTGACTACCTTGTCGTCGGCGCCTCGCCCGAGGAAATGCTGGCCCGCGGCTTCAAACCCGTCGGCAAGGATTTCCCGGTCTTCCTGCACCCACAGTCGCACGCCGAATACGCGCTGGCGCGAACGGAACGCAAGACCGGCAACGGTTACAAGGGCTTTGCTTTCCATGCCGCCCCGGAGGTCAGCCTGGACGAGGATCTGGCGCGCCGCGACCTGACCATCAACGCCATCGCGCGGAGCGCCGATGGCGTACTGATCGACCCCCACCATGGTATCGACGATCTGGCAGCACGCGTACTGCGCCATGTCGGACCGGCCTTTGTCGAAGACCCGGTGCGCGTTCTGCGCCTGGCGCGCTTCGCCGCGCGCTTCGCTGCGTTCACGGTGGCTCCGGAAACCGTTGCGCTGGCGCAAGGAATGGTCGCCAACGGCGAGCTCGACCATCTGGTTGCCGAACGCGTCTGGCAGGAACTGGCCAGGGGCCTGATGGAAGACAAGCCGTCACGGATGTTCGAGGTGCTGCGTGAATGCGGCGCCCTGGCCCGACTGCTGCCCGAGCTCGACCGCCTTTACGGCGTACCGCAGCGGGCGGAGATGCACCCGGAGATCGACACCGGGGTACATGTGATGATGGTCGTTGATCAGTCTGCGCAGCGCCACTACGGACTTGCCGGTGCGCTTCTCTACGCTGCTCCACGACCTTGGCAAAGGCGACACCCCGGACGCCGATTTGCCGCGTCATCCGAACCACGAAGCGCGTAGCGTCAAACTGGCGGCCGAGGTCTGTGCGCGCCTGAAGGTGCCGCGCGAGTGTCGTGATCTGGCGCTCCTGGTCGCCCGCTATCACGGTGACATTCATCGCGGTCCGCAATTGGCGGCAGAGGACATCATCGGGCTGCTCGAAAACACCGACGCCCTGCGCCGCCCCGAACGCTTCGAGCAGCTGCTCGAAGCCTGTGCCTGTGACTTCCATGGTCGCCTGGGCTTCCAGGACCTGCCCTACCCGGCGCCAGCGCTCTTTCGCCAGGCGCTCCAACTGGCGCACGACGTCGATGCAGCGTCCATCGCGCGCAGCACTACCGAGCCGGAAATGATCGGCGCCAAGGTGCATGCGGCACGGTTGGCTGCAGTCAGGCCGTTGCTGGCCAGGCTCGGCGGCGGCGCTTCTTGAACTGGCAGCGCCTGGAGCCGGGCAAAGCCCGCACTGTGTTGGCGGCAAGCACCAGCGACTGACCTCCACCCGGGGAACTCGATAACGACCGGACCTGGGAAGCGCACGGAGCGTAATTGAAAAGTGATGCGGACGGTGATACCTGCGTGGCGAATGAAATGATCAATACAGGCGAACACCGAAGTCCTGTTGCTGCTCGCAGGATTCCTTGATCATGGCCTCCAGCATCAAATCCCCCAGTTCTCGGCGATAATGTGCAGGCTCCCAGAACCACTTCACGGGCTCATGTTTAGCCCCAACGTCAGGCACCGGCTCGTGAATGTAGGAAGAGTCCGCTGAAAAATCCCAGAACTCGACATTATCGCCCCCCCGTCTGCGCAGTCCATTGGTGATTATTTCCAGCCACTCCTGGTGCTGCCCAAATAATTTCTCGTCTTTCAAGACCTGCCAGAACTGCTCGTGAAATGGATTCGTGAATATAATAACCCGGATGCCCATAGCGTCAGTGATGTCCAGAAACTTATCGAGCACTGCAAAATCCACTGACAGGCTTCCATCCTCATAACGTAGACTCCAGCCTTGACTATACTTCTTCCTGAGCATGTGCATTTTTTGGGCAAACAGCGCATGCGGCCCTTCGATCGCTACGCTGGTACGAAAATCATTGCCCGGGTTGAAGCCCTGGTCGTCTCGATCTGATTGCCCGGGAGATTGCAAGGCCATCGTCCGAATACTGCTGATCAACGCATCGAGAGAGAAAAGCGTACGATAATGGTCCACCAGAGAGGTCCAGGTGTATTCATTATTTCCAGACCCGTCGAAAGCATAGCGAAGACGACCGGTGTTCTTGGACCAGTCGATTTCCACCCCAGGCGCCGGACGATCCCGCCGCAGCAGAAAGTCAACAAAATCGATGCTTAGGTACACCCGCTGAACCGGCTGGGCATAGATGATATTCAGGGCATATTCCAGTTGCTCTCGCACGCCCGCCCCGGGCAAACCGAGGTTGTACACCCGCGCTCCCGCCGCCGTGAAGCAGCGATGGGTTGGGTTTATCCCCATCTCCACCCTGGAATTGCCGACGATCAGCGTATCCCATTTACCGAATGTTGGGTGGTAGGCTTTGCTCATGCGCACATGCTCATTGATCGCCACCTTCCCTTGGTTCAGACCCTCGCGGCGTTCGACACCCAGCATGAGGTAGGGGTCAATCAGGTAATTGATGACAACCGTACAGGCTGCAAACACCATGAAGAAAAGTGCCATCAGAATTGTGTATCGACGCGGCGCCATGATCAGAATTGGAAGTAGAGGAATTCAGAAATCTGGGTAAGCGTAAGCACACCCACTAGTCCAATAAGTCCCGTAGTCGCGGCCCAGGTCGTGGAGTAACCCCAGCGAATCCTGGCCTGATCACGGACGGCTTTAAAGCTCTCTTGATGCTCGTACAGCACAGGTTCATAGTGGTGGAAAATTTGTGCCACGTTGGGCATGCAAACTGCGCCAAACGCGCCAACCAGAACCCATAGGTAGTTGCCGACAAAGGCCGATCCACTTCCGCCCCCTAAGGAAACACCCATCAGAGTCAGCGTGTTTTCCAGCCCACTCACGCGCGCAGCAACACTCATGGGCAATTCCGCGCCATTGGTACCAAGCATTGCCAGGATAATGGCATTACCCTGTTCCAATGTCGGCGCCCGAAAATACACCCAAGCGACTGTCACCCCAAGGAAAGTCAGCAGCCAGCAAAATAACCGGTAGGCACGGTGAGCCTCCAGCCTAAATCCCGCAGCCTGCATCGACCAATGCCAGGCGTGGTTGATCATCAGGTAGCTTCCGTGCAGCGCTCCCCAGATTACGAAGGTCCAGCCAGCCCCATGCCATAGCCCCCCTAGCAACATCGTAAGAAATAGATTTGCGTAGCGTCGTCCTTTGCCTTTGCGACTCCCTCCGAGGGGAACATAGAGATAATCCCGTAGAAAGCGGGACAAAGTAATATGCCAGCGGCGCCAAAATTCGATAATACTTACGGATTTGTAGGGTGAAAAAAAATTCACCGGCAACTTGATGCCGAATATTCGAGAACAGCCGATAGCCATATCCGAATAACCAGAGAAATCAAAATACAGTTGAAACGTGTAGGCCAGAGTACTGCCCCATGCCACAAAAAAATCAGCGTTCTGTGCAGCCAGAGGATCATCGTAGATCGGCCCAACGTAGCGCGACAGATTGTCTGCGATCACGGTTTTCTTGAACAATCCTATGCAAAATATGCTGATGCCAATCGCAAAATTCGACCATTGCGGCTGCAGTGCTTCCTTTTTCATGAACTGCGGCAGCATTTCCTTGTGATGCACAATTGGCCCGGCGATCAACTGCGGAAAGAAACAGACAAACAGGCAGTAATGAAGAAAATTGTATTCACGAGTATTACCTTGCCAGGAATCCACTAAGTAGGATATTTGCTGGAAGGTGAAAAATGAAATGGCCAGCGGTAGTACGATCTTCTCAAGATGCCAGGACGTACCCACCAGAATATTGAAGTTGTCGACGAAAAAATTGGCGTACTTGAAGTAGCCAAGCAAACCCAGGTTGATCGCCACACCTAGCACCAGGAAAAACTTGCTCTTGCCGTTATCATTCGAAACGAGCCACCCACCCAGTGCGTAGTTAATGGCAATTGAGAACAGAATGAAAATAATATAAGCAGGATTCCACCAAGCATAGAAAAAGAGCGATGCGACCACCAGCAGGCCCAGGCCGAACTCCTGCCCCACAAATCGGACAGCCAAAAAGTACAGCAAGACCGTAAGCGGGAAGAACAGGAACATAAACTCAAAAGAATTGAATAACATTGCGACAGATTTTCCGTTATTGTTCTAATCCCGCTTATCGATAGTACGCAGCAGTTACCGTAGCAACCACCGCAAGACCCTTGCTGTAGATACTTTAGGACTTGTGTCGTTTCGTGTGGAACGTAGCCAGTTGAGGCGGATGCCTAGGCCTACCGCCAGCCCCCAACCCGACGCCTCGCCCCTGAGGGCGGTGAGGCCCGAGCCGCTGGACGGGCCGGTGAGCTGGCCGCGGCGAAAAGCCGCGACCAGCCCCAAGTCTCTGTGCGAACGAAGGTTCCCGACGAGATCAAAGGCACGCCTCGCCCAGAACATCGCTGTCGGTGTTGCCGAGCAGCGCGGCGGTGAGCGGTGAGCGGTGAGCGGTGAGCGGTGAGCGGCGTCTGATTGCACAGGAAACCACACAGAGCGAGCTTAGTTTAGCCCAACACGCGGGGTGAAACCGCGGCATTGCGTCACATTCATGCCCTTCTTACGCAATCGCGCGCTGACTCCTAAGGGCGATCGCTGGAATGCCAAACCCCCTGCACTTACTACACTCGCCGCCAAAAAAGAGCGGGGCGCGTGCTAGCCGTCAGAGCGTCGCGCAACGGTCGCCGCTGACAAAACCGAGCAGAGGTTCGGAGATTCCCCGGCCAAGTGCGATCACCTTGAACAGCTCACCCATTTCGGCTGGCGAGACCAGCTTGTTGGCGGCACTGGCCAGAGGCAGATAGCGCCTGGCGTCGCTGGCCGGGGTTCGCGCCAGGACTTCGCCCAGCCCACAGTTGAAGAGAAAGTTGGACTGCGTACTGTAGCCGAGCAGTTCCAGCCCTGCCTGACAGCCACTTTCGACGATCGCCGTGAAATCGACGTGCGCGGTGATGTCCTGCAGACCCGGTAGATAAAAGGGCTCGACATGCGCGTGGTGGCGATAGTGGCACATCAGCGTGCCGGCGCTGCGTTGCGGGTGATAATACTCGCGCCGCGGGAAACCGTAGTCGATCAGCAACAGCGCGCCGCGCCCGAGGCGTGCCGCCCACTCCGCAACCCAGGCACGTGCTGTCAGCGAGACCTCACTGAGGTAGTCCGACGGCATTGCGCATGCGGCAGACAGCGCCAGACCTTGCTCGAGCAGCCTGCCGCTGGCCGGGCGATCGGCCCAGGCAAAGCGCCCGTGGTCGACGGCAACACCGCGTTCGGCAAGCCCCGTGGGCTTCCAGACCAGGAGATGTACCGGCATCGCATCAAGCACTTCGTTGGCCAGCACCAGCCCATCGAAGCGCGCGGGCAGGCGCTCGAGCCAATGCACGCGCGCCAGCAGATGCGGCGCCTGAGCGGCAAGCGCCTGGCGCTGGCGCGCCTGCAGCTCGCCGGAGAGTTCGAGGATGGCGTAGCTGTCGGGCAGCCGGCCACGCCCCTCGAGCTCGCGCAGCAAATCGGCTGCCAGCTGCCCACTGCCAGCGCCCACTTCGATGATCTGCGGGGAGCTGAGTTCGAGGAGCTGTGCCACCTGTGCAGCAAGCGTCTGGGCAAAAACCGGCCCGAGTTCCGGGGCGGTGACAAAATCGCCCTGCGCACCGAACTTGTGAGCACCGCCGGAGTAGTAGCCCTTCGCCGGCGCGTAGAGCGCCAGATCCATGAACCGATCAAAACCGATCCAGCCGCCGGCCGCTTCAATCTCGCGAGCAAGCAGATCGCTGAGCACCGCGCTGAAGGCCAGCGCGGCGGCGCTTGGGGCGGGCAAACCCATACTCGCGCTCAGTGCTGCCGAGGCCGCGCGACGATCAAGCACCGCCACCTCACTGCCGGAGGCCACTCCCGCCAGCCGGGCGACGGCTCATTTTTCGGAACCCACAAAGCGGACTTGTCCGTACAGCTCCGGATGGGTAATCGCCAGCCAATGTTCAGCCTCTGACTGGGCTCGCTCCCAGGTCGCAGCGCGCAAGGCGACGGACTGCGTAGTGCCGTCGTCTCGCGGCCATTCGAGGCTATAGGAGTGGAAGCCACCACGCCCTTGCAGACGGATCTGGCGGGTCATAGTCGGCAGCTCGCGGCGTAACTGCGCGCTGCCGGCGTCCACCTGCAGCAGTCGGAACTTGGGTCCTTTGCCCTGATGCTGGACGACGCACTCCTGCTTCGCGGCATCTTCCTCGAGGACCATCCAGTCGCTGCAGCCTTCAATGATCGCGCCCATCGGCAAGCCGTCTTCCTCACGGACAATCTCGGCGCTTACAACCTGCGTCTGCGCGCCGCCTTCGACGAGATCGTGCCATGGCAGGCCCTGCCGCGTCGGTGGTGGGAAGGGAAGCGCATGCTTGCCTTGACGAATGCGCGCGAACAGCGAAGACTTCCTGACGTCTTCGAGATCAATCGCCGGAAACGCCGCGCGCGGCTGCGCACGGAAATTGCCGGCCCCCATGTAGCCGACCTCCCAGAGCGTCTTCAGCCATTCGGCCGTATCGAGCGCGACCTGTGCCATCTGTTCGTCAAACGCACCCTCGTCCCGCCCCTGCTGGCCACTGCTGGCCCTTCCGGCCAGCAGTTCCCCCTCGTGTGCGCGTGCGCGCAGCAACTCCTGCAACAAGCGGTTGACCCACTCGGCGTCGTCTGCCGATAACTGCTCGACGCGCTCCGCCAGAATCGTCAGCTCGTCGGCGTCAAGCGGCTGCTCCAGTTTGCTCATGGCTTTTTCCCCCAAGTGTCTCGAACGCTAGTCTACCGCGGCGACACCGGGACAGGTTGTTTTTCCAGAAGGAGGGGCAAAAATCCGTTAAAATCATGTCCTTGTTGCTGCCGGCCTGGAACGGGAGATGAGCGGAAAAACGATATTGGTGACCGGCGCCGCGCGCCGGCTAGGCAGTGCGATCGCCCGCGAATTGCACGCCACCGGCGCCAACCTGATGCTCCATTATCGTCAGGCCTCGGCGGCCGCCGCAGCGCTGGCCAGCGAGCTGAACGCTGTCCGACCGTCGTCGGCGGCCTGCCTGCAGGCGGACCTGCTGGACGTCGAGACTTTGCCAAGGCTGGTCGCCGATACGGTCGCGCATTTCGGCCGCCTCGATGCCCTGGTGAACAACGCCTCGAGCTTCTTTCCAACCCCCCTGGGCACGATCGACCTGGCCAGCTGGGACGATCTGATTGGCAGCAATCTGAAGGCGCCGCTATTCCTGACGCAGGCGGCCGCACCACACCTGATCGCGGTGCAGGGGTCGGTGGTCAATATCACCGACATTCACGCCGAGCGCCCGCTGGCGGCGTATCCGCTGTATTGCGCGGCGAAAGCCGGACTGCTTGGCCTGACACGCGCCCTGGCCATCGAACTGGCACCCCGGGTGCGGGTCAACGCGGTCGCGCCAGGGCCGATCCTGTGGCCGGACAGTGGCGTTTTCGACAACGCAGCGCGCCAGGACATCGTCGCGCACACCCTATTGCAGCGCGCCGGCTGCCCGCAGGATATCGCCCGGGCAGTGTGCTACCTGCTGAACGACGCTGACTACATTACCGGTCAGGTCATCAATGTAGACGGCGGTCGCACCGCCCATCTGTGACTGCTCACGCCGATTGAGAGGAAACTGTTGGAACAATCGAACACCCTGCAGCGCCTGAGGAAGCGTCTGGAGAGCCATACCGGCAAAGCCATCGCCGACTACAGGATGATCGACGACGGCGACACCATTCTGGTCTGCATTTCCGGCGGCAAAGACTCCTACACCCTGCTCTCGGTGTTGATGGCACTGCGCCAGAGGGCGCCGGTGGATTTCCGGCTCATCGCCATGAACCTCGACCAGAAGCAACCGGGCTTCCCGGCCGAAATCCTGCCCGCCTATCTGGCCAAGCTGGGTGTCGAATATCGCATCGTCGAACAGGACACCTATAGCATCGTCAAGAGCAAGATCCCCGCGGGCAAGACCACCTGTTCGCTGTGTTCTCGCCTGCGCCGCGGGGTCATCTATCGCACCGCCAAGGAACTCGGGGCGAACAAAATTGCGCTTGGCCACCATCGCGACGACATCGTCCATACGTTGTTCCTCAATCTTCTCTTCGCCGCTCGGCTGAAGGCGATGCCACCGAAACTGCTGACCGACGACGGCGCGCACGTGGTCATCCGCCCACTGGCCTATTGCAGCGAAAAAGACATCGCCCGCTTTGCCCGCGGCATGGCCTACCCAATCATTCCGTGCAATCTCTGTGGCTCGCAGGACAATCTGCAGCGCCAGAAAATCCGCGAAATGATGGCCGACTGGGACCGCCGCTACCCGGGACGCACCGAGGCCGTTTTCTCTGCGCTGCAGCAGATCGTGCCCTCGCACCTCGCCGACCAGAAGTTGTTTGATTTCCAGGGTCTGCGTCCCGGAGATAATCCGGCAACCATGGATGGCGGCGATCTGGTCTTCGACCCAGCGCCGCTCAGCGAAATGCCGCCCCGCCTGCAAGACTTGCCAGTGGCGGTGCTCGAATGATGAGCAGCAAGGAAGAGATGCGTTCGGTTCTGATTGCCGCCGTCGCCGGAAGCTCGAAATTGTTCGAAAAACGGGGCGGAACAGAAGCCGCGCACGCTGTCGAGCGTTGCCTGAAGCGCATGGCGCGGGGGGTAGAGGGCTTCCGCGGACGACTCCTGCGGGGCAAGCGCGACGAACTCACGGCGCTCTTCGCGAGCGCCGATGATGCCTGTCAGGCAGCCATCGCCATGCAGCGGCGGGTAGCCGACCTGCCACCGGTGTCCGGCGTCCAGCTGGCAATCCGTGTCGGCTTTCATCACGGCCCGGTGCGCGAGGATGACGCGGGTGCTCTTGGTGAAGGACTGAGCATCGCCAAGTCTCTTGCCAATCAGGCCACTGCCGCTCAGACCTTGACCAGCGGCCAGACCAGAGCTCTGCTGACAGCACCCTTGCAAGCGGCGACGCGTTCCCTGCAGCAGCCCCCGAAAAGCAGCCTGCCGGCTGCGTACGAGGTATTCGAAGTCCTGTGGTTTGAAGCCAAGGCACCGTCCAGCAAGACGCTCGTCGCTTCGCCCGCACCCTTGCCACCCAGGGACTGCGATTTGCGCCTGTGCGTACGCTATGGGGGGCAGGTCAAGTTGCTCGACAAGGCGCGAGCGTATATCGACATGGGCCGTGACGCCAACTGCGCAATCACCATTCGCGACCGCCGCGCATCGCGCAAGCACGCGACGATAGAGCGGCGCGGCGAGCACTTCGTACTCAGCGATCTCAGTACCAATGGCACTTTCATCACCATTAGCGGCGAGAACGAGCTGTTTCTGAGGTGTGAGGACTTCGTCTTGCGAGGCAGCGGAATCATCGCCTTCGCTGCCTCGGCGAGCAGCCCGTCGGCCGACATCGCCGAATTCGAGCATCTTTGAGCGCAGGAGACACCGGGCACGCGCTGCCGGCGACTGTTTTTCTGGCGCATCCCCGACAGACGTGGCAAAGCAATCGGCTCAGGCCGGCGGCAAAGCGCGCGCGAGAACCAGCAGCGTCACCTGTTCGGCACCGTGCAAACGCACGCTCCGCGCCAGTTCGTCGAGAGACGCGCCAGTGGTCATCACATCGTCGACCAGCAGCACTCGCTTGCCGGTGAAATCCGCCGTGCACTGGAAGGCGCCGCGGACGTTTGCAGCGCGTTCGCGCCAGGGCAGATCGGCTTGGGCGGGAGTATGCCGAATGCGCCGGCAGCTCCGCAGGTCGATCGGGATGCGCCAGGCTCTGCTCACCGGACGCGCCAGCTCGAGCGCCTGGTTGAAGCCGCGCGCGCGCAAACGTAGCGGGTGTAGCGGCACGGGAACGATGAGATCAGCGCAGCTGCTGGCCAGCAGCGCGGCAAGGCGAGCGCCGAAATAGCTGGCCAGCGCCAGGCGATGACCGTACTTGAACGACTGCACCAGCTTGTCGAGCGGAAAATCGTAGCGCAACGCAGCCAGGGTCAAATCGTAGTGGGGTGGCTTGGCCAGGCAGCGACCACAGACCTCGCCATGCGGCGTTGGCAGAGCACAGCGCGGACAGCGTCGTGCTGGCAGTTGCGGCAAGTCGGCCTCACAGGCGGAGCAAATCAAACGGGCGCCGCTGCTCGCAGCACACAACAGGCAGTCCTGGGTCAGCAGTCCGGCGCAGGATCTGAGGATCCGTCTGGCAGTTTGAGTTAAGATTGGCATCCTCGGAAGGCTCCTTACGAGCTCACCAATGCATGAATGCATGAACGGTGGCCCAGCCGGCCTCAAACCACCCCCCAACCATAGGTCTAACCAATGAACGCAATTCCTCAAGTCGCGACACTTAGTCCGGATCGCGCCATTTCGGCCCCAGCAGGCAAGTGGACGGTTGCCGATGTCGAAGCACTTTACCAGCTTCCCTTGATGGATCTGCTGTTTCGCGCGCAACAGGTGCACCGCGAGAACTTCAACGCCAACGAGATTCAACGCTCGACGCTGCTTTCGGTAAAGACCGGCGGCTGTTCGGAGGATTGCGGCTATTGTTCGCAGGCGGCGCGCTACAGCACCACCACCGAACGCGAAGCGCTGATGCCGCTCGATGAAGTGATCGCCGCCGCCCAGGCTGCCAAGGACAAGGGCGCCTCGCGCTTCTGCATGGGCGCCGCCTGGCGTGGCCCGAAAGACAAGGACCTGGCCAAGGTCACCGAGATGATTCGCACCGTCAAGTCCATGGGTCTGCAGACCTGCGTCACCCTGGGCATGCTCAAGGACGGCCAGGCCGACGAACTCAAGGAAGCCGGCCTCGATTACTACAACCATAATCTCGATACCGACGCCTCCTTCTACGGGCAGGTGATCACCACCCACAAGCACGCCGACCGGATCGACACCCTGGGCCAGGTGCGTGAAGCAGGTATCAAGGTCTGTTCCGGCGGCATCATCGGCATGGGCGAATCGCGCCGCAACCGCGCCGCGCTGATCGTCCAGCTCGCCAACCTCAACCCGGCCCCGGAGTCGGTGCCGATCAACAACCTCGTCCCGATTCCCGGAACGCCGATGGCCAATGTCGCGCCGGTCGATAGCTTCGAGTTCGTGCGCACCCTGGCTGCCGCGCGAATCACCATGCCAACGAGCTTCGTGCGTCGTCGGCGGGTCGCCAGGAGATGTCCGACGAGCTGCAAGCGCTCTGCTTCTGGCCGGCGCCAACTCGATTTTTTACGGCGACAAGCTGCTGACCACCGGCAATCCGGAAGCGGATCGTGACGAAGCCCTGTTCGAGAAACTTGGCCTGCGCCCGATCTAGTCACTCATGAAAGCACCGGCGCAGTTCGTTGATCAGCGCCAGGTGCGACGGCAGTTTTGCCCGCGCCGCTGGCCAGCTACGATGAAGTGGCCGTGCTGCAGCGCGAGATCGCGAGCCGCATGCTGGCCAGGCTGGACTACGTGCGCATGCGAGCCGCAGCGCATTCTCGATCTCGGCTGCGGTACGGCGCCAACCTCACCAGCCCTGCACGCGCGCTATCCCGGAGCACTGCTCATCGGCGCCGACTTCTGCGAAAACATGCTGCGCGCCAGCCAGGCCTCGCGCTCACGCTTGCGCTGGCTGATGCCCTTCCTGCGTCGCCAGCGAACGCCCTTGCTGGCGGCGGATGCCGGCGCGCTGCCGTTCCCGCCGCAGTCGATCGGCCTGCTCTGGTCGAAACTCATGCTGCACCTGGCTTGACGACCGCTGGCAGCATTTCGTGAAGCGCATCGCCTGCTCGACTCGGTGGCTTGCTGATGTTCTCCGCCTTCGGACCGGATACCTGAAGGAGCTGCGCAGCAGTTTCAAGGACGGCCATGTGCCACACCAGCGCTTTACCGACATGCATACTACGGCGACATGTTGCTTGAATGCGGCTTTTCCGACCCGGTGATGGACGCCGAACTGCTGACCATGACCTACGCCGGCTTCGACCAACTGCTCATCGATCTGCGCAATAGCGGCTCGACCTGCGCCATGCAGGCACGTAGCCATGGCCTGACGGGGCGGGCCGGCATGGGCCAGGGCCGCGCGGCGTACGCACGGCTCGCCGCCGACGATGGCCGCGTGCCAGCGACGGTGGAAGTGGTTTACGGCCACGCCTGGAAAGCGGCGCCGAGAAAAACCCCCGCCGGACTGAGCATCGTCCGCTTCGACCCGCAGCAGCGGATGCGTTGAGCGGGGCCGCCAGCCACGAGCGCCGGCGGCCGAACTTCCGACTTAGCGGAAGAACCTCCTCGAGGCGGATGAAGACCTCGTGTTCGGCGCCCGTGCCGACGCACCGCCCAGGACGTCCTCCAGCTTCTCCACCTGCTTGACCATCTGGTCCAGACGTTGGTCTTTCATTGACCAACAGCCAGATGCGCTGGTCGCGCCACTGCCCACCGGCATCACCAGGATACCTTCGACGTTGTAGGCGCGGCGCGAGAACAGACCGACGACGTGCGACATGACACCCGGGTGGTTGTAGACGTCCAGTTCGAGCACCGTACGAGCCACAGCCTGGTTTTCCATTCTTGAGATCGTGTTCATGGTTTTCAGCCTCCGATCATGTCTTTGTTGGCGGCACCCGGGCGGCACCATCGGCAAAACCTGTTCGTGCATGCCGATGCTGGCGTGAATCAGCATCGGGCCGCGGCTGGACAACAGCCTCGGCCAGGGCTGCACGCGGATCGCTGGCCGTATCGAGATCGATGGCCGGCACGCCAAAGCCTTCGGCCAACGCGAACGAAGTCGGGCATGCCCTTGAATTTCGAAGCGTAGATGCGCTCGCCGTAGAACATCGTTTGCTGCTGGAAGACCAGGCCCAAAGATGAGTGTTCTCAGCACGATCTTGACATTGACCTTCTCCTCGGCAGCGGTGACCAGTTCCTGGATATTCATCAGAATGCTACCGTCACCGGTAAAGCAGACCACCGTCCGTTCCGGTTCGGCGAGAGCCGCGCCGATTGCTGCCGGCATTCCGAAGCCCATCGTGCCAAGGCCACCCGAGGTCAGCCATTGGCGCGGCCGGCGCAGCGGGTAGGCTTGTGCCACCCACATCTGATGCTGACCGACGTCGGTGGTGATCGTCGCCTGATCGTCAAGGCAATCGGCGACGGCGCGGATCAATCCGTAAGGCGTACGCGGATCGTCGATTCCCGGCAGGCGTAGCGGATGCGCTGCCTTCAGGCTGGCCACGCGCGCCAGCCAGGCTTGCCGCTGCTGCTCCTCGACGGCCGGCAGCAAGGTCTGCAGCACGGCCCCGACGTCACCGGCGATACCGACATGCGCGGTCTTTATCTTATCCAGTTCCGAGGGGTCGATATCGATATGGACGATCTTCGCCTGCGGGCAGAAACCGGCCACTTTGCCGGTCGCACGATCGTCGAAACGCGCACCGACAGCGATCAGGAGATCGCACTCGTCCAGCGCAAGGTTGGTAAAACGCGCGCCGTGCATACCGAGCATACCCAGCGACAGGGAATGCTCGACCGGCATCGCGCCGAGGGCCATCAGGGTCATCACCGTCGGTAGAGCGGCTTTTTCGGCCAGCGCCACAGCCGCTGCGGACGCTCCCGAATGCACGACACCACCGCCGAGGTAGAGAATCGGCCGGGAAGCCTCGTTGATCATCGCCGCGGCGACGGCGACCCGTTCAGTCGCTGGCGCCGGAACGATCTCGGCGACGCCGACCGCGGGCCACTCGCCGACCTCGACCACTTGATTCTGAACGTCCTTCGGGATGTCGATCAGTACCGGCCCCGGCCGACCCGAAGCGGCGATCCGGAAAGCCCGCGGAACGACTTCGAGCAGATCCTCGGCACAGTTGACCAGGAAGTTATGCTTGGTAATCGGGATACTCAGACCATAGGTATCGACTTCCTGAAAGGCGTCGCTGCCGATCATCGCTCTCGGCACCTGCCCGGTGATTGCCACCAGCGGAATTGAATCCAGCTTGGCGTCGGCGATTGCGGTGAGTAGATTGGTTGCCCCGGGGCCCGACGACGCCAGGCATACCGCCGGCAAGCCTGTGGTACGCGCAATCCCCTGCGCCATGAAACCGCCGCCCTGTTCGTGCCGTGCAAGCACGTGGTGAATCAGCGCCGACTGTGACAAGGCATCATAAATGGGCAGTATTGCTCCGCCGGGGATGCCGGCGAGGGTGCGAACGCCCTGTCGTTCCAGCAGGCGCACGACAATCTGTGCGCCGCTGAGGGTTTTCGGATGTTTGCTTGGGCAAGAGACTCTCCTTGAATTGAATTGCGCTGCTGACTTGGTCGAATGTGGCGTCAGAAAAGAAAACCCCCGCTCGGCTTGCACCGGCGGGGGTTTCTGGAATGAGTTGTCGTTTCTTTCTACACTTTGACTGCTCTTCTCCCGGCCCTCGACGGTGTGTCCCCTGGTACGCGTACCAAGGGTACGACGCCTAGCAGAGAGACGCCGACAGCAACGACCACAAGCGCACCAGTGGAAGCAAGCGGATAAGTACTATGGTCGTGGAAGTGGCGCATCGTGGTCACGTAGAAGTCATTTGAGCCGAAAGGCAATTAGAACCGAGCGTGGAAAATAATGCAAGCCTTACACGGGATCAGCAGCACCGACCAAACAGACTGTCGCAGCGACAGGCTCAGTCGTGCCCGCCTGCCTCGGCTCTCCCTTGCGCACCGCCCGCATCACCTGCCGCTGGCAGCGCCTCGTCATCAGGGGCTGGCAACGGCGGCGCGGCGGCCAGCGGTACCTGGTGGTTGACTTGATAACTGGCAATCAGAATCAATGCTGACGACGCCAGGACCACCAGCATGATCGAAGCGTCGAGATAACTGGGCAGCAAGAACGCTTCGCGAACGTGTAGGGAAAAGCAGGACGGTAATCAGGCCGCGCGGGGCAATCCACATCCGTAGGCCCGGCGGCAATGGCCCCAGCATTTCAAGCCGCAGAATGATGTGAAAAGCACTACCAGTAAGAACACTGCCACCAGCCTCAAAGACACCAAGCTGGCCCGCACCCCAGCCAGCATGAGCAGCACGACGAACTAAGAGGGGTAGGTCTTGGATGATGAGCACTCTGTCCAGCTGCAAAGAAGCCCACGAAGACAGAAGAAGCCAGGTCGCACGGAGCCAGAAGGTCAGTTCCACGAACGTACAGGCCACAGATGGTACGAAACTCGGGTACAGACCAGGTCGTTTCCGTAATTCTCGGCTTATCACAGCGATTACCGGCCCGGGTAAGAGGGAACCAGAGTACGGAACGGTTGTAGTATGGACGCCACCGGCCAGAAGTAGTACCACCCCCATGATCAACGGCGAGAGATGCAGCAGCTCG
>NZ_CAJQUC010000004.1:0-61952 GCF_907163155.1 Candidatus Accumulibacter sp. ACC012 | reverse complement strand
CCTTCGCCCCGGGCGACACCGTCGTTGTCCAGCGTCACAGAGTGCGGAAGGGCCGCCCGCCGAGACGTTTGCCGGCCTATGAAGGCGTCGTGATTGCCAAGCGCAATAGCAGCGTCAACTCCAGCTTCATCGTGCGCAAGGTTTCGTCGGGCGAGGGCGTCGAGCGTACCTTCCAGACCTATTCGCCGCTGGTCGCGGCGATCGAGGTCAAGCGTCGTGGCGACGTCCGTCGTGCCAAGTGCTACTACCTGCGCCAGCGTTCGCGGCCCAAGTCGGCGCGGATCAAGGCAAAAGATGGTCGCAAGCAACGCTGAACCGCGGGCGCTGAGCGCGGTAACGAACCCAAACCAAAAAGTGGCGAAGTCGGGAGACTTCGCCACTTTTGCTTTCCGGGTCAGCCCCGGTCGCGGGCGAGCGGCTCAGGAAGCTGCAGCCTGCTTGTCCTTCTCGATCAGCGCGTACGCCGAATGATTGTGGATCGACTCGAAGTTCTCGGATTCGCACACATAGGCATCGCATGCGCTGCTCGGTGTTGAGGGCGCGCAGCCACATCGCGCACCATGTCTTCGACGAACTTCGGATTGTCGTAGGCACGTTCGGTGACGTATTTCTCGTCAGGGCGCTTGAGCAGGCGTAGAGTTCGCAGGACGCCTGCCCTTCGACGAATTGCACCAGTTCTTCGATCCACAGTGATCGTTGATTCTGACGGTGACGGGTCACACGTGCGAGCGCTGATTGTGCGCCCGCGTCGCGTAAATCTCCTTCGCCGAACACGGGCACAGGATGGTGACCGGAACGAGCGACCTGATCGTCGACGACCGATACCGCCCCACCGCGCCGATCTAGCCATATCAGGGTGACGATCGTAATCCATCAGGCGCTGCCACCCCCGACACCGGTGCGGTCTTGTGATGAAATACGCGAAAGCCCCCTCATTTCGATGTGCCCTGGTCTCGGACTTCAGAGCCGAAGTCACACACCATGTCCGCAGCATGGCGGGAAAGTTCTCGACGGAAATCTCGCGTTCGTGGTGTTGAGGATTTCACGAAGCGCGACATGTGCCTGTGCTTTGAGAAGTTGTGCGGCAGGGTGACGTACATGTTGAACACGGCGATCGTGCTGCTGCTACCGCCCGCCGGATTGTCGAGCACCTTGACCGCGTTGGCGCTATCGCCTTGAGGCCCCGACCTTGTTGATGGCGTATGCGGCGGGTATCGGCTGAGCCCTGGACGCTCCACCCAAGGTGAGTCGCGCATTGCCGGGTTTTCTGGTGGATTCATTACTGCTCCTGATGGGTGTTGCTATATGTGCCCCGCCCAACGATTCTCCTTGGGGCCTCGCCAGCGCTGCAGACTTGCGGCGCGGCACTACCCCCCCGGCGCGATTCCGTCGCGCAGTGAAGGCCGACATCTCGAGCCAGCAGCTAGCGCCTGGTCCGCCAATGATCGAGGAAGCCGGTGGGAATCCCAGGCGCAAGAATCGCGCTGGGCCGGCAACTTCCTCGAGGACGCGCGCGCACCTCGGAACCGGCACCACCGCCAAGGCATTCTCTTCGACACTGCACCAGCAGCGGAATGTTCTGCTTGCCAGGGCGAGGACCAACTCGCGTCGATTAGGTTTGACGAAGCGCATAGGTGGCTACCGTGGTGGTTCTTGCAGCGGCACTTCGAGCAGCCGGGCGTCAGCCATGCTGCCGCAAAGCGAGACCAGAGCGACCTCGCCCCCCCGGCGGCGAATTCACATTTGCCGAGCGGCAAACGAGCAGCGTCCTGTCGCATCGGCCGCGCACGGTGCCGTGCCCGCCCGGGTAGCGCACGAGCGCTCCGAGTAGTCCAGCTGATACGGCGGTGTCAGCATCTGCAGGCACTCGTCTTCGTAGCGTCGCGCTCATCGAGACACCCATGTTCGCGGATGTGGTCAGGAAGGAAATATCGAAAGCGCACCGATGGTGTGTTCGAGGCCGTCGGCACAACCAGGACCGCCACGCGTCGAGCCGCGAAGAACTACCGACGCCAGGTTTTGCAAAGCCACGCCTCGTGTATCAGCTGATCGTAGCAACGCTGCCCAGGCAAGGCCCTGAGAGATCGCAAGCCCACCGGTCGCAATGCTTTCGGGGGGGTTGGGGGGGGGGGCCGGGGGGGGGGGGGGTGGGGGGGGGGCGGGGTCTGTGGGTGGGGGGGGGGGGAGGCCAGGCCGGCTCCGGGCAAAGGATGACGGCGTGCCCTGCCTCGGCGAATGCCGACATCGTAATAGCGATCCGGGTTACAACATTCGCTGAAGCCGCAGCAGGACGGAATGCCTTCGACGCATCGCCGGCGTGATTCATGCCCACCAGTCTGGATCCGCGGCCCGCCATGTCGCCAAAGCCCAGTCGCCAAAAACCTGACCGCTGTAGCTCGCGATTTTGCGCCCGGTTTGCCGCCGCGCGATACCGACTTCCGGAATTGAATTCGAGACCCCGTGGTAGAGGATTCGCCGATGTTCGACCTCGGCAAGTTTCGTAACCCTGCGCCTCTCTGGTGGATCACGTGCGGAATGAGGACCTCTTGAGGATTCTTCAGGTTGAGCAGCGTCGCTCTACCAGCGATTCGAAGATGTGGCGTCTGATCGCGGCCAATGTAGTTGAGGCCGAGTTCACTCGAACAGTGTCCCCGGCGGTCAGCATGCCCTTGACGCTGCACTCCTTGGTAGAGCCCGCGCTTGGCGAAGTTCGAGCCAAGGAGGGAAAAAGTCGAGAATCTTCTCGCTGCATTGCGCGCACGGCGTGGGAAAGGGTTACCGGAAAAAAAAAAAAAAACCCCCCCCCCCAAAAAACAGTCGTTGCCAGGTTATTTTTTTTTTTCTTAAAGGTTGAGCGCTCCCACCGGCGGTGAGATCGACATGTCGTTATCGTTGAGAACGACGAGCATGTCGGCGTCGGCGACGCCGGCATTGTTGAGGGCTTCAAAGGCCTGCCCAGCCGACATCGCGCCATCGCCGATGATGGCCACCACTTTGCGGGTTTCGTGCTTGATCTTGGCGGCCAGCGCCATACCCAGGGCCGCCGAGATCGATGTCGACGAGTGACCGACGCCGAAAGTGTCGTACGGGCTTTCGCCGCGTTTCGGAAAGCCCGAGATGCCGCCGTGCATGCGCAGCTTGGCCATGCCCTCGCGGCGGCCGCTGAGCGTCTTGTGCGCATAGGTCTGGTGGCCGACGTCCCACACCAGGCGGTCGTGCGGCGTATCGAAGACATAATGCAGGGCGACCGTTAGCTCAACCGTGCCGAGGTTCGACGAGAGGTGACCACCGGTCCGGGAAACCGAGTCGACCAGAAAGGCACGCAACTCGTCAGCCAGTTGTGGTAACTGGCGGCGGTCGAGCTTGCGCACTTGCGCCGGATCGCTGATGGTGTCGAGCAGAGGGTAAAGGGTCATAGTCTCGTTTGGGTCCTGCAGAAGCGCTCGCTGGTGGCGGTGAGCGGAAGCGGCGCCTAGAATTTTGCGCTGGGTAATGAAGTCGGTGAGTTCGAGCAGGCGCTGGCGGCGTGCGCCGAAAGGTGTGAGCGCTTCGAGCGCCTGTTTTCTCAGATCGTCGGCAAACTCGCGGGCGCGTTCGAGGCCCATCAGGCTGACGTAGGTCGGCTTTTCGGCGGCCGCATCCTTGCCGGCTGTCTTGCCGAGGGTCGCGGTACTGGCCGTGCAATCGAGGATGTCGTCGACGACCTGAAAAAGCAGGCCGGCACGTTTGGCGAAGCGGTCGAGCGACGTGCTTTCGTCGACGCTCAAGGCGGCACCGCAAAGGGCGCCGAGCAGCACTGCCGCGCGGATCAAGGCACCGGTCTTGAGCGCGTGCATCAGTTCAAGCTCAGGCTGGTTGAGGCTCTTGCCGACCGCTTCGAGGTCGATCGACTGGCCGCCCGCCATGCCACACGAGCCGCTGGCGCGGGCCAGCAGGCGCAGCATTTCCAGTTGCCGGCCCGGCTCGCCGAAATCCTTGCGCGCCAGCAGTTCGAAGGCCAGCGCCTGCAGGCTGTCACCAACCAGCAAGGCCGTCGCTTCATCGAACTCCACGTGGCAGGTCGGCCGGCCCCGTCGCAGCACGTCGTTATCCATTGACGGCAGGTCGTCGTGGACCAGTGAATAGCTGTGGATCAGCTCGACTGCGCTGGCCACCACTTGCAGCCGTTCCGCCGGGGCCGCGGTCAGTTCGCCGGCCGCGTAAACGAGCAGCGGTCTTATCCGTTTGCCACCATTCAGGCTGGCATAGCGCATCGCCCGGTGCAGGCGAGCCGGAATCGCTTCAGCAGGCGGCAAGTTGCCGGCGATGGCCGCTTCGACCTGTACCTGGACGCGACGCATCCAGTCCGGGAAGGCTAGGGTCCCTGGCGCTGGTGCAGGGGCAAGTGCTGTCGGCACGCTCATCTGGCCTCACCGCCAGTGGGCTCGAAAGCGCGCAGCGCGCCGTTTTCAAGCACCTGGATTTGCGCTTCGGCGTTGCTGAGCTGCTGTTGGCAGTGCGTCAATAGTTCGCTGCCACGGCGATACGCCGCCAGTGACTCCTCGAGTGGCAGGCGGCCTCCCTCCATGTCCTGGACTAGCTGTTCAAGTTCGGCAAGAGCCGCCTCGAATTTCAGTTTGCCAATGGTCACCGCGTCCGAAGCGCGTGCGGCGCCGTCGACGGCTTTCTCGGAGTTTGGTCGTGGCATCGGAGAGGCTCGAATCAAACCGCCGAAAATAGCGTATTAGTGGCCCCGCGGTCAACAAATGGAAAGCATTCTCGCGCCCCCGCTTCTGGCCAGAGCGTGGCACAATCGCTGGCGATGGGACTGGTGCTACACTTGCGCAACCAAAAAAGGGAGGATGCCATGATAGTCATCGAAAACCGGCCCAGGCGGGTCGAGGTCACGGTTTATGCGGAATTCACGCTCGCCGATTATCAGGAGTTCGAAAACGCCGTCAATTACGTCATCCAGTTCGAGGGGCAGGTTGACCTGTTTTTCGACTTGCGCGAGATGGCCGATTTCACTCTCGACGTGGCCTGGGAAGATATCGTCTTTTCGCGTGCCCATGCCAAGGATTTCAGCCGCATTGCGGTGCTCACCGAAAGTCAGTGGGTGGCGTGGAGCGCCTGGTTGTCTCAGATTTTCGTCGAAGCCGAGATGCGCGTTTTCGACGAAGAAGTCGAAGCCCGCGCGTGGCTGGCCGAAGGGGACGGGGAGGGGCTGGCGTGAGCTACTCGACGGTCGTCAGTGCCGCTCGTCTGGCCCATCATCTCGACGATCCCGACTGGCGAATTTTTGATTGTCGCCATCAACTGAGCGATCCCGAAGCCGGTGCCCACGCCTACGCCGCCGGGCATCTGCCGGGGGCGAGTTTCCTGCATCTGGATCGCGACCTGTCGGGGCCGATGAATGGCAGCAACGGTCGTCATCCCTTGCCCGACCCACAGCTTCTCGCCGCCACGCTGGGCGCGGCCGGCGTTTCAGGCGAAACGCAGGTGGTCGCCTACGACGACGCAGGCGGGATGATGGCCAGTCGACTATGGTGGTTGCTGCGTTGGCTGGGCCACGATCGCGTCGCTGTTCTCGACGGCGGCATCGAGCGCTGGGTCGCCGAGGGCAGGCCGCTGTCGACGGCGTCACCAGAAGTTGCCGTAGCGCGTTTCGAGGGGTCGCCACGTGACTGGGTAGCCACGACCCAGGAGGTTCTGGCCGATGTTAGCAACGGCCAGTTCTGCCTGATTGACGCCCGCAGCCCGGATCGCTTCCGTGGCGAGAACGAAACGCTCGACCCGGTCGGTGGTCACATTCCGGGCGCGCGCAACCGCTTCTTCCGCGACAATCTCGATAGCGAAGGTTGTTTTCGCCCCGCCGCCGAACTGCGCCGGGAGCTGCTGGCGCTGCTCGCCGGGATCGATCCGAAGCAGGCAGTAATGAGCTGTGGCTCGGGCGTCACCGCCTGTCACAATCTCCTGGCCATGGAAATCGCCGGTCTGCATGACGCACGTCTGTATGCCGGTTCGTGGAGCGAATGGTGTAGTGACCCGGCGCGGCCGGTCGCCGGTCAGGCTAGCTGATGCCTCAAACGGCGAACAGGTCGACGGCGGATACTCTTGTCTTTCCAGTTCAATTGATGCGATTCTCTAAGACGTTTTTTTTTAGGGTTTTACTGGTCGGCGAGCCGGCCTGTGCTGGCGTTTCCTGTTTCTCAACATCAAGAGGGAAGAAAACCATGAAAAAACTTGCAGCTATGGTGGTGGGTGGTTTGTTGCTGGGCGCTGGTGTCGGTGTGGCGACGGCGGGTTCTCGTTGTGAACCGTTTCAAGGAACGCTGAAGTTGGCCTTCAATCCGTCGCCGACGCTGGGGGATTGCCAGGGCTTCGACGCGATAAAGGGCAAAGAGCGCTTTTTTGAGGGCGCTGTTTTCCACTACCAACAATTGCCACCAGGATACCCGTTGGCTGCTCCGCTGCCGCTACAGATGTGCTTCTCGGGGGAAATCAGTGGCGCCACGCTGGGAGGGCGTGCGGTTGAGGCGACGTCTGTGTCGGCGCTGACAGTCAATAGCTTCCCTCTTGCGGGGGCCACAAGTTGCGGCTCTGTTCCCTGCCCGCAGATGCTTACCGCGGCAACGGTGGTGACGGTTACTGCCACCGGTGAGCCCAGAAAAGATAAGGAATTGGGCCAGATATTCCTGCGTGATACCGGCGTCTTACTTCCCGCCACTGATCAGCGGGGGCCATTGGCTATTGAGCAACTGATTGGTGTTGGCGGTACCAAGAAATTCTCCAACGCCAGTGTTTCAATGGAGATCGTTGGCTACGAGTTTGCTGGTGCCCCGGTCAAAGGCACCATCTGCCGTTAAGCTGTGGGTCCGCGAGGTGCAGCAGGCCATCTGGCGAGCGGTGGTCTGCTCCAGCTGGGAGAGGGGTGTTCTGATGGGAGAATCGTGGCGAAAGTGACTTCTCCTCGTTATCGGATGATCTGCATGCGGCTTGCCGTGGCAACTGCGTTGTGCGCTGGTAGCCTGCTGCCGCCTGTGGCAACCGCAGCGACCGTCGGCCGCGTCTTCGTTTCTTACGCGGTCGATGGCAGCCCCCGTTACGCCAGCCAGCGTCTCGACGCCAGTTACCGCGTGTTCA
Organism: Candidatus Accumulibacter sp. ACC012; assembly: GCF_907163155.1. NCBI lineage: Bacteria > Pseudomonadati > Pseudomonadota > Betaproteobacteria > Candidatus Accumulibacter > Candidatus Accumulibacter sp. ACC012. Next base: position 54,830 of record NZ_CAJQUC010000004.1, on the reverse strand, counting down.
TTCGCGGTGAGACGGTGCGCACGAAGAGCGGCAAGGCGCCAAGCACACGTAGCCACGTCAGCCAGGAACAGGGTCGGCGGCAGTTGACGCCGTTGATCGCGCATTTCGCTCACCTCCATCAGGTGGAGCCGGAATTGGTCGCGGCAGTAGTTGCCGTCGAATCCGGCTTCAACACCGCCGCTGTTTCGCCGGCAGGGGCAGTGGGTGCGATGCAGCTGATGCCAGCGACCGCGGCACGCTACGGCGTGACCAACGCCGCCAATCCGGCGCAGAACATCGACGCCGGCGTGCGCCATCTCAAGGACCTGCTCCGCCTGCATGGTGGCAACGTCGCCCTGGCCCTGGCGGCCTACAACGCCGGCCAGGGGGCGGTGGCCAGGAACGGCGGCCGCATTCCGCCCTATCGCGAAACGATGCTTTATGTACCGGCGGTGCTGGCGGCAGCGGCAAGGGGGGGAGGGCTGTGAGCGGGACCCTGCACCGTACTTTCCAGGCGCGCACCGCCGCCGGCTTCACCCTGCTCGAACTGCTCGTGGTGGTGACCATCATCGGCCTGTTGGCGGCCTATGTTGGCCCGAAGTACTTCTCGCAGTTGGGCAGGTCCGAGCAGGGGGTGGCCAAGGCGCAGGTGGAGGCCTTCGCACGCGCACTCGACACCTATCGGCTGGAAGTCGGCCGCTATCCGAGCAGCGAAGAAGGGCTCGAGGCCTTGCTCAGCAAGCCGGCCAACGCCGCCCGCTGGAACGGCCCTTATCTGCAGAAGGCGGTGCCCGACGATCCCTGGGGTCACGCCTACCTCTACCGGTCGCCAGGGAGCACTGGCGACTTCGAGATCACCTCGTATGGCAAGGACGGCCAGCCCGGAGGGACCGGCGATGCCGCCGACGTCACCTATCAATGAGAATCTGGCGGAGCGAGGATGCGCTTTGAGGTTCGTGCCCTATCTTCCGACAACCTGATCGAGACGCACAGCATTGATGCCGCGGATGCCGGGGAGGTAGGCAGGTTGCTGCAACAACGGCGGCTGCAGCCGCTGTCGATCAAGGCGGCAGGTGGTGTCGGTGACGCGGCGGCGCGCTTGCCGGGGCGCGGCAGCCGAGCGTTTTCACTGCTCTTGTTCAGCGCCGAATTGTTGGCCTTGCTGGAAGCCGGCTTGAGCCTGGTCGAGACCTTCGACGCATTGCTCGAGAAAGAAAGCTCTCCGACCTCGCGGGCAGTGCTCGAACGACTGACCACTCACCTGCGCGAAGGCCTGCGTTTTTCGGCCGCCCTGGCCTTGCAACCCGGGGTCTTCCCACCCCTTTACGTCGGCATCGTCAAGGCTGCCGAAGGGACCGGCGACCTGCCGCACGCCCTGGCGCGCTATATCGACTATCAGACGCGGCTCGACGCCGTGCGCAGCAAGTTGCTCAGTGCGGCCATTTACCCGGCCATCCTGCTCGCCGTCGGCGCTGCGGTGACTGTTTTCCTGATGGCTTACGTCGTGCCGCGTTTTTCTGCCGTGTACCAGGGGAGCGGTCGTTCGCTGCCCTGGTTGTCACAGCGCCTGCTCGACTGGGGACAATTGCTCAGCGAGCATGCCGACGCCGTTTTTTGGGGGCTGCTGGTGCTGACCACGGCGGCTATCTTCTCGCTGCGGCACTTCATGCGCAGCGGTCGCTGGATCGTTTTCCTGACCCGCCTGCCGGGTGTCGGCGAGCGCATCCGGGTGATCGAGTTGTCGCGCCTGTACCTGACCACCGGCATGCTGCTCGAAGGGGGGATACCGATCCTGACGGCGCTTGATATCGTCGGCGACGCCGTTTCTCCGAAAACGCGCGACGCACTGCGTACTGCGCGCAGCTTCATCTCCGACGGCGGCGCCTTGTCGGAGGCTTTCGAGCGCAGCGGGCTGGCGACGCCGGTTGCCCTGCGCCTGCTGCGCGTCGGCGAAAAGTCCGGGCAGATGGGCGCCATGCTGACGCGCTCGGCCTTGTTCTACGAAGGTGAGAGTGCGCGCTGGATAGAGCGCTTCGCAAAAGTCTTCGAGCCGCTGCTGATGACTGCCATCGGCCTCCTGGTGGGGCTGATCGTGGTTCTGTTGTACATGCCAATTTTCGACCTCGCGGGTGCGCTGCAATGAACGCTGCCGGCGAGCCGAGCAGCGAAAGCATTGACGATGCCCTGCTGCAGAAAGCCAGGAATCTGGCGCGCGGCTCCGGGCGCTCGCTGGTCAGCGAACTCGAAGCGCTGACCGCCAATGAACCGCGCCAGCTGGTCGACGCTCTGGCGCGGCGCTTTCAGCTGCTGGTCATGGATACCACCGAGATGCTGGCTTGTGGTGCGGCCTTCGACCTGCTGCCGCTGCTCAAGGCGCAGCAGCGTGGCTGTGTGCTGCTGCGCTCGCTGCCCAGTGGCGGAGGCGGCGAGGGGGATGAAACGCGGCTCATTGCCGTCATCGGCGATCCCTTTGACAGCGACTGCATGGTCTGGCTGAGCAGCCTGGCCGCTGCACCGCTGCACTATTGCCTGGCTCTGACGGCTGACATCCAGGCCTATCTGTCGAAACATGAAGAATCGGTGCATGCCGTGCAGTCCCTGGTGCACGATAGCAGCAGCGCCGTCGATCCCTCGCGGAGCGCAGAAGTCCTCAGTTTTGCGTCGCTCAGTGAAGCCTCGAGCCCGGCTGTCAAACTGGTTAATTCCACCGTCTATGACGCCGTACGGGCGGCGGCGAGTGATGTGCATCTCGAGAGCACGCCGACTGGCATTACCATCAAGTATCGCCTCGACGGGGTACTCGACACGGTCGCGCAGATCAGTGGCGTGGCCCTCGCCGAGCAGGTGGTGTCGCGGCTGAAAGTGCTCGCCGAACTCGATATTGGCGAGCGGCGAACGCCGCAGGACGGCAGCTTTCGGGTCCAGGTGGCCGGTCGCGACATTGACCTGCGGGTATCGATCATGCCCAGCATTCATGGCGAGGATGCGGTCGTGCGCATTCTCGACAAGCGTGGCGTCATCGAGGCGCACGGCTCGCTGACGCTGGACCTGCTGGGCTTCGACGCTCTCTCGCTGAAAGCCCTGCGGCGCCTGGTCGAAGAACCCTACGGGATGTTGCTGGTGACCGGCCCGACCGGCTCGGGCAAGACCACCACCCTGTACGGCGCCATTTCCGAGATCAATAGCGGTCGCGACAAGATCATCACCATCGAAGACCCGGTCGAGTACCAGCTGCCCGGCGTCCTGCAGATTCCGGTCAATGACAAGAAAGGCCTGACCTTTGCGCGCGGCCTGCGCTCGATTCTGCGCCACGATCCCGACAAGATCATGATCGGCGAAATCCGTGACCGCGAAACGGCCGAGATCGCCGTGCAGTCGGCGTTGACCGGGCATCTGGTGTTGACCACCGTGCATGCCAACAACGTCTTCGATGTTTTCGGTCGTTTTACGCACATGGGCATCGATCCCTACGCTTTTGCCTCCGCGCTGAACGGTATCTGGGCGCAACGTCTGCTGCGCGTTAACTGTGCACGCTGCAGCGAAGCCTATACGCCCGGCGAAGCGGAGCTCGAACGCTTCGTCATCACCGCCGATGCGCTGGCGGATTTCGACTTCCGCCGCGGCAGCGGCTGTGGCGATTGTCGAGGTAGCGGTTATCGTGGGCGCAAGGCGATCGCCGAGATTCTGAATCTGAACGATGAGTTGCGCGAGTTGATCATCGAAAAACGTCCGCTCAGGCAGCTCAAGGAAGTTGCCTACCGCAACGGTACGCGCAGCCTGACCGAAGCCGCGCTGCGTCTGGTCGCCAGCGGCGAGACCACCCTCGAGGAACTGCGCCGTGTCACGCTTTCGTGCTAGACGACTGCTGCTCGGCTGCAGCGCAAGCGACCTCGTCCTCCTGGCCGAGCCGGAAGCAACTACGGACACCCCGCAGCTTCTGGCGGCACTGGCTGTCGCCGCCCCCGCCGCGGCAACAGCCAGTGCCGCCACGGCAGCCCTGGGTGCGGCCCTGGCAGCGCTGCAGCCTGCGCCGCTGGCAGCCGCTGACCAGGCGCAGGCTGGCACGCACTCCGACGCGCAGTCCCCATCTTTGAGCGTTACGCTCGATGACGGCCTGGTCAGGAGTTTCGTCGTCACGCCGCCACGTGGCGCGCAAGGGCTGCGCGAATTGCGCGCCACGGCGGCAGCCCGCTTTGCGGCGCTCTATGGCGAGTCGGCCGAGCATTGGCTGTTGGTTGGCGACTGGCATGCGAGCTTCCCGTTCGTCGTCTGCGCGTTGCCGCGGGTACTTTATCGGGCGCTCGATCAGTGGGCGCAGGCGCATTCCTGGCGCCTCGATTCGATGACTCCGGCCCTGGTCCGCGTCTGCAATCGCCTGTGCGCATCGATTCCGAGCGACGGCTGCTTGCTGGTCGGCTTCGGGCAGAGGCTGAGTTTGCTCTATATCTGCAACGACCAGGTGGCAAGTACGCGCAGCGTGCTCTTGCCCAGCGTCCCGGATTTCGCCGCCCTGGAAACCCTGTTGGCCCAGGAACGCCTGCGCAGCCCGGATCAGGGTGCGAGCGGCAAACAGCAGTCGCTGTTGTGGGCGGGCGCGGCCGACTGGCTGCCACTAGCAAGCCGCATGGCCGGCCTCGAGTCGCGGACGATTCGCCTGCCTGGCGGCGGAGGCTCGGCAGCCACACAGCTGGCGCTTGCCGGGAGGCGGTCATGAAGCCCCTGAACATCGATTTCGTCGTTCGTCCGCCCTGGCAGCAGCCCCTGGCCACGCGCAGTCGGGCGATTCTGATTGCCCTTGGCGGGGTGGCGGTGCTGGCTGCCGCAGCGCTGGCCTGGCAAGTGCTACAGCTCGAACGGCAGCGCGCTGAAAGTGCGCAGGCGATCGTTCGGGCCGGCCGGGAAATTGCCGCCCATACGCCGCCGCCGCGACCGCCGCTGTTCTTGTCCGCCGCGCAGGTACTGGCCGTCAACGGCGCCATCGGGCAACTGAATACGCCGTGGCCGGCGCTGCTCGACGCTTTCGAGAGCGTGGCCCGCGCCGACATCGCGTTGCTGCAGATCGAGCCGGATAACCAGCGGCGCCTGGTCAAGGGGGTCGCCGAAGCGATGGATCACCAGACGATGCTCGACTACCTGGCCGCGTTGGGGGCGGCCGCACCTTTTTCCCGGGCGCTGGTGAGCAAACAGGAAATCAACGACAAGGACCCCAACCGGCCGCTGCGCTTCAGCTTCGAGGCGCTGTTCGACGATACGCCAGGCAAGGGCCCGGCCAGCGACCGCGCGACGCCGCAGGCGCGTCCCCGGGAGCTCCGGTGAAGCGCATCTCGCTGCTGGTCGACCGCTTGCGCCTGAGCGCCGAGATTGGCTTGCACCGGCATGGACCGTGGTGGCTGCTTCTGGCGCTGAGCTTCTGCTTGCTGCTTGTACTGGCCGCAACACTCCTGCCGGCGCTGCACGCCGAGCTGGCGGCGGCGCAGGGCAGTCTGCGCGCCTTGCAGGCGCGCGCGGCGAACGGCGAGCCGCCGCCGGGAGCGCCGGAATCGGCCTCCGAACGCCACTACCAGGCGTTTCAGGAGGTTCTCGCCGAAGAAAGTCAGGTTCTCGCCAGTATCCAGGCGGTGCTCGACCTGGTGGCCAGTCATCAGTTGCTGAGCACGCGCGCCGAGTATCAGCGTGGCCGTGACCTGCAGGCGCAAGCTGACACCCTGCAGATGATCGTGCCGGTGCGTGGGCGCTACGCCGATATTCGCCGCTGGATTGAAGAGATCCTGGCCACGCAGGCCTTCATTGCGGTCGATGAACTGGGATTCAAGCGCGATGAAATTGCTCGCAACGAGGTCGAGGCCAGGGTCAGCCTGACCATCTGGCATCATCGGGCGCGGCCGACAGAGGGCGTTGGCGTGCTCGGTGCGGACGCGGCGGAGCGCGCCGATGAGGTGCCTCGATGAACCGGCGTCGCTTGCTGCTCCTTGCCCTGTTGCTGCTTGCTGCCTGGCTGGCACTGTTTGGCGACAAGACGCCGTCGGACAGCTCGCGCGGCGAAGTCGTTGCGCCGACTTCGCCGCGCGCAGCGTCCGCGCCGAATGCCGACAGCAGGCTTGCCGCCCGCAGGCCGGTCGACAGTCGCTCGGCGCTGTCACCGACGCGCGCCGGCAATGCCGCCGCGACGTTCGAAATCGCGGCCCTGATTCCGCGCGCGCAACTGATTCCCGGTGCCACTGATGAGCGTGCAAGTCGCGATCTGTTTCCGTCGCTAAGCTGGGCGCCGCTGCCCCCGGCGATGCCCGTGACCTCGGCAACATCCGCAAGAACACTCGCACCAATGGCACCGCCGCCCCCCTTCCTGTACCTTGGCAACAAATTCGAAGCGGGGCGCTGGGAGGCTTACCTCGCACGCGGCGAACAGGTGTTCATTGTTCACGAGGGGACGAGGCTTGAACGAGACTACCAGGTCAAGGCGATTGCCCCGTCCACACTGACCTTGATCTACCTGCCGCTGAAGCAGGCACAGAGCATATCGATCGGAGGATCGCCATAGTGAGCAAGGAGAGGCCGGGTATGCGCGCTGTACCGGCAGGCTGGCGGCATTGCTGCCTGAGCGTCGCCGCGGCCCTGATGCTGGCCGGTTGCGCTGCGCAGACGGCGTATACCGAGGGGCAGGAGCTGTTGGCCGCTGAACAGGTCGACGCCGGGCTGGCCAGAATTCAGGAGGCGATCAAGCTTGAACCGGGTTCTGCGGAGTATCGCATCGCCTACGCACGGGCGCAGGAACGCTACGTCAAGGCCAGCCTGGAGGTCGGCGAACGCGCCCTGGCGGAGGCCCGTTACGAGGCCGCCGATGGCGCTTTTCGGCGTGCACTGGTGCTGCAAGCGGGTAATGAGCGGGCGCTCACCGGGCTGCAGTTGGTGGCTGCTGCGCGTCGGCATGACATTCTCTACAGCGAAGCGCTGGCCGCCTGGAGCCGGGCCGACGGCGAAGCGGCGCTGGCCAGTCTGCGCACGATTCTCGCGGCCAACCCGCAGCACCCGCGTGCGCTGGATTTGCAGCGCATTATGGAAGCCAGCGCTGCGCGCGTCGTCAAGGAATCGGTGCTGGCGGTGGCCTACCGCAAGCCGATCAGCATCGAGTTCAAGGACACGCCGCTAAAAACTGTTTTCGAAGTGATTTCGCGTACCTCGGGGCTGAACTTCGTTTTCGACAAGGATTTGCGCGCCGATCAGAAGGTCACCATCTTCCTGCGCAACAGTACCATCGAGGCAGCGATCAACCTGGTGCTGCTGACCAACCAGATCGAGCAGCGCGTCCTCGATGGCAACTCCATCCTGATCTATCCGAACACCCCGCTCAAACAGCGCGACTACCAGGCCTTGACGGTGAGGACCTTCTATCTGGCGAATTCGGACGCCAAGACCGTCGCCACTACCTTGAAGACGATCCTCAAGAGCCGGGATATCGTGGTCGACGAGAAACTGAATCTGCTGATGATTCGTGACAGCCCGGAAGCGGTTCGCGTCGCCGAGAAACTGGTTGCCTTGCAGGACGTGCCGGAGCCCGAGGTGATGCTCGAAGTGGAGATCCTTGAGGTCAAACGCTCCCGTCTTCGCGACCTGGGGGTCAACTGGCCGAACAACCTGGCGCTGACCCCGCTGCCGTCGGCCGATGGTGGCCAGCTGACCCTGAACGATCTGCGCAATCTCAACTCGTCGACCATTGGGGCCACCGTCGGCCCGGTCATTATTAGCGCCAACCAGGCCGATTCCGACGTCAACCTGCTGGCCAACCCGCGGATTCGCGCGCGCAACCGCGAGAAAGCCAAGATTCTGATTGGCGAACGCGTGCCCAACATCACCTCGACGGCTACTTCGACAGGCTTTGTCTCCGAGTCGATTACTTACATCGATGTCGGGCTCAAGCTGGACATCGAACCAACGATTTACCTGGACAACGAAGTGGCCATCAAAGTGACCCTCGAGGTCAGCAACATCATTGATCAGGTGGAGACCAAATCGGGGACTGTTGCCTATCGCATCGGCACGCGCACGGCGACCAGCGTCCTGCGTCTCAAAGACGGCGAGAACCAGTTGCTCGCCGGTTTGATCAGCGACGAAGACCGCCGGACTGCCGACAAGGTGCCCTTCCTGGGGGATATTCCGGTGCTCGGTCGATTGTTCGGAGGGCATCGCGAGGAGGGAATCAAGACCGAGATCGTGCTCTCCATCACTCCCCGGGTGCTGCGCAACATCCAGCGCCCGGAGGCCTATCTTGCCGAGTTCGATGGCGGCACCGAGAGCAACTTCCGCAGCCGGCCGGCTGCTCGGGGAGCGGCATTGGCCAGTGCCTCGGGCGTGGCCGCCCCTAGCGGTTCGCCGTTGAGCCTGGTGGGCCTGTCGGCGGGTGCCAGCGGTGCCAGGAGCCGAGCGCCAGGCAATTACCCGGCCGAGACGGCGGCTTCCAGCGGCGCTCAGCCGGTGTCGGCGGCCAATTCCGCAGGCGTCCTGACGGCTCAGGATGCCCAGACCGCGGAGACCGCCCAGGCGGCGGTCGCCTCGGGTGCTGGAGCGCAGCTGCTCTGGCAGGGCCCGACGCAGCTCGGCACCGGTGACAGCTTTTCCTTGCAGCTGGTCATGCAGGCAGATCAGCCGGTGGTCAGCCTGCCGCTGGCGATCGCTTTCGATCCGCGCGTGGTGCAGGTCGCCGACGTCAGCGAGGGGGGCTTCCTCCGCCAGAATGGCGGCGAGACCAGCTTCACCTATCGCGTCGATCCCGGTGGACAGGTGCTGATTACCGGGACCCGTTCGGGTGCCGGCGGCGCGACCTTGCAGGACGTGGTGGCGACGCTCAATTTCCGTGCCGTGGCGCCCGGTGACGCGAAGATCGAGCTGATTACCATCGCCCCGGTTGGCTCAGGCGGCTCGGCGATCAAGGCCAAGCTGCCGCCGGCGCACCCGTTGACCGTTGTCCAGTGAGCAATGATGAGCGGATTGGCCCGACCTCGGGCGACGATTTCCTGGCGTAGGATCGGTGCCACCGGCGGTGGCGTGGGTGCAGTGGGTCGTGGCGATGGTTTCTCGCTGCTAGAACTGCTGATCACCCTGGCCATTGTTGCCGTGCTGGCAGGGGTCGTCGTGCCGGTGGCGCAGACTGCCGTTCAGCGCGCCAAGGAGCAGGAGCTCAGACTCGCACTGCGTGAACTGCGCTCTGCCATCGATCAGTACAAGAAGGCCGGTGACGAAGGTCGTATCAGGACGGCGGTGAGCGACAGCGGTTATCCGGCGAATCTGCAGGTTTTGCTCGCGGGAGAAGTGGATTTGCGCGACCCCAAGCAGCGGAAAATTTACTTCCTGCGGCGGATTCCGCGCGATCCGCTGCATCCGGATAGCCGGGCGCAGCCAGCCGATACCTGGGCCAAACGCGCTTACACCAGCGAACCCGATAACCCGAGCGAGGGCGACGACCTGTACGACGTGTACTCCAGATCAACAGGCGTCGGTTTGAACGGCGTGCCCTACCGGCAATGGTGAATCGCGCCAGGCCTCGCCTGCGTGGGCAGGGTTTTACGCTTATCGAGCTGCTGGTCGTGCTGTCGATCATCGCCCTGCTGCTCACCCTGGCCGTGCCGAGATACTTCAACAGCATCGATGTCGCGAAAGAAGCGGTGCTGCGCGAGAATCTGCACCTGGTGCGCGAGACGATCGACAAGTTCTACGCTGACAAGGGGCGCTATCCCGAAAGCCTCGACGAGCTGGTCAGCGAAAAATATCTACGCGCGCTGCCCTACGATCCGATTACCGGTAGTTCGACTACCTGGCTGCTGATTGCGCCCGATTCGGCTGGCGTCGGAGGCCGTGTCTATGACCTCAAGAGCGGCGCCGACGGCGCCACCCGGGACGGCCAGCCGTTTACCGAACTGTAGCCATGCGCGGCGATCGTTTTTGCCGCGCTTGCGCCGGCCGCTGCGAGGCCGGCTTCACTTACCTCGGGCTGCTGATTCTGGTCGCCATCCTGGCGCTGGCGACGAGCGCCACCTTGACCCTCGGCAGCATCGTGCAGCGGCGTGAGGCCGAGCAGCGGCTGCTCGAAGTGGGGGCTGCGTATCGGCAGGCGCTTGCCAGTTATCTGAACAGCAGCCCGGCTGGCGACCGCCGCTACCCGGGCGCCCTCGCCGAACTGCTCAAGGACCCGCGCTATCCAGGCGTGCGCCGGCACTTGCGGCAACTCTATCCGGACCCGATTACCGGCAAGAACGAGTGGGGCCTGGTCGGCGCGCCGGGCGGCGGAATCATGGGTGTGCACAGTCTCTCGAACGCGAAACCCATCAAGATCGCCGAGTTCGAGCTGGAGAACGAGTCTTTCGAGGAGGCTGCGCACTATTCAGAATGGGTGTTTATCACCCGGTCGCTGGCCCCGGCAAGCGGCGCGATCCCGGCCCAGGGCGGCCTGCCACCGGCCGCTATCCCGGCGCTGCCGTCCTTGCCAGCAGCGCCGATATTCTTCCCGCAGAACGACGCTCCCGCAGCCGCTCCGCCGCCAGCGCCGATCCCCTTGGAGAACTTGCCAGCGCGCTGAGCCGACCCTGGCTCAAAGATTGGCCACCGCCCGCAGCACAGTCTGTGTTTCGTCGCGGCGGACGCGATTGCTGAACCACCACACGCCGCTGCGCTTGATCGTCCAGTCGGCTTCCTGTCCCGACAGCAGCAGTGCTGCCAGACGGCCCAGCGCCGGCTGATGACTGACCAGGATGACGGTGCCATGGTAGTCTGGCCAGCCGGCGATGGCCAGCAGGTCGGCGGCGTCGGCGCCGACCGCAAGCTGCGATTTGACGTCGTAGGGCAGGCCCAGGGCCTGCGCGGTTTGTCGGGCCCGTCGCGCCGGGCTGGAAAGGACCTGAACCTTGCGCAGCGGCTGCTTCTTCAGCCACTCGGCCATGCGCTCCGCATGCTTCTCGCCACGTCCAGAAAGCTTGCGTCGATTGTCCGCGATCTTGTCCGTTGCCGCTTCGGCTTCCGCATTGCGCCACAAAATCAGATCCATGTCCGTTCGCTTTCCCGACTGAAAGACAAGCAGCATGGCCGCCGTTTGTTTCGGGATGATGAACCACTCAGCCGCGACGAGACGCTGGCGCGGCCGCAAGCTGCTCTGCCGCGCGGACGCCAGGCGCCGGCGATCGTGGCGGTCGCGCAGGTATTTGTTGCGCTCGGGGCGGCGGCGCGGCAGTTCCGGCTGCGGCCTCGGCATGGGCCGTCTCGCAGGCAGCGATCAGTTCGAGTCGTCCGTCGAGATGCTCGACGATCGCCGTGCAGCTGTCGACCCAGTCGCCACAGTTGGCGTAGGTCATACCGTCCTTGGTCTTGATCGTCGCACTGTGGATATGCCCACAGATGACGCCATCGAGATGGCGTCCGCGCACCGCGTGGATCACCGACTCCTCGAAGTCGAAAATGAAGGACACGGCACGTTTCACGCGGCCCTTGGCATAGCCGGCGAGCGACCAGTAGCCTTGCCGCCGCAACAGCCGACGCAGCCAGGTCAGCAGTCCATTGATGCGCACCAGAGCGTCGTAGCCGACGTCGCCGACGACTGCCAGCCAGCGGTGATAGCGCGTCACCTGGTCGAACTGGTCACCATGCAGCAGCAGGAAACGGCGACCCTCGGCAGTGACGTGGATATGTTCGCGGCGCACCAGGATGTCGCCGAAGGATACGCCGTCGTAGTCGCGCAAGCCTTCGTCGTGGTTGCCGGGAATCAGCATCACTCGTTCGCCACGTCGCGCGCGGCGCAGGATTTTCTGCACCAGGGTGTTCTGGGCCGGCGTCCAGTGGACGCCGCGTTTCATCGCCCAGAAGTCGATGATGTCGCCGAGCAGGTAAAGGTATTCGGCCTCATGCTCGCGCAGGAAGTCGAGCAGGCGTTCGGCCTGACAGCCGCGCGTTCCGAGATGGACGTCCGAAACGAAGATGGCGCGGACTTTCATCGGCGCCGGTCGTGGCGTCGGGTAAAGCGGGACAGCGGCAGCATCAGCATCAGGTCGGCGGTATTGAAGTCGGGATTCCACGCGGGTTCGCCGCAGACCCAGGCGCCAACCCGCAGATAGTCCTCGAGCAAGGGCGGCATCACGAGCGCGCGTGGGTTGGCCAGCTCTTCGACAGGCAGACGATGTAGCGGGAAGACGCGGTCGTCGATCGGTGCCACCTGTTGCGGGCGGAATTGCCGGAAGAGGCTGGCCGCATGCTCACCGCCGTCGGTGATGCCGATCGACACGCAACCGATCAGGATCTGCTGGTCGTGGATCAGCGGGTGGTCGATCAGGCTTTCCCAGAGCAGAGAACTGACCTTGCCGCTGCGGTAATCGGGATGGATACAGCAGCGGCCGACTTCGGCCATGCGCGGAAGCAGTTTTCGCAGGCGGTGGATGTCGAAAACGTTCTCGCCATGGTAGCTGTCGACGCGCTTTTCGGCTCCGGCCGAAAGAAAGCGCAGGGAGCCGGCGAGAGTGTTCGATGCCTCCTCCCGGGCCATCAGGTGTCGGCAGTAGGGATCATAGAAATCGCTGTCATGGCCAGGAATCCGGCCTCGCACACGGGCGTCGAGTTCCCTGGCCAAGACCTGGTAGCGCAGGCGCTGAGTTTCGCGAACTTCGTCCGTGCCCTGGGCGAGGCTGACGCAGTAGTCCGGGTAGTCGTTCGCCGGGGTGGTGCGGGGGCGTTCCCGCAGCTCCTGATCCATGAGGCGCTCCATTCGTGACTTGAGGAGCGCCCATTCTCGATAGCCGTTGTGACAGGCAGGTGACGATCGCGCAACCTTGGCGTTTCGGGGCGACAGCGCGCTGACGAGCGGTTGGCGGTGGCTATTTCAGGTCTGCGCGTTGCCGTTCATAGGTCGCGTGGTTTTCCTTGTTGAGCCGGTCGCGACAGGCCTGCAACTCGCTTGGCGGCTGTTGTCGGCATCGGCTCTCGGCGCTGTATTTCATGCCTTCATACCAGGCCTCGGTGGTACAGGCGGCGCTCGTCAGTGCCAGGGCGGGAAGTGCCAAAGTGATCAGAACTGAGCTGGTTTGCACGCGATTTGACTCCGGGATTGTGATGTGCAACGACCCGGACCCGAGGGTCCGGGCGCTGGCGGAACTGCGCGAAGGCCAATGGTAAGGCCAACGGCTGCGCCCAGATGATGGGGCTTCACCTTGGCGCAGATCGTGGCCCCCCTGGCGGTAGCTGCAGCGCTCTGGTGGGCGTGCCGGAAAGCTTGCTCCGCGCACCGCTTGCGCGCCTATAATCGAATCACCGGGCCATTCGCAGGTGAACGTCATGGGTGACAGAGAGAATTCGCTGATCAAGCTGCAGGATCTCGCCAGCTTCCTGGACGAAGGCAGCTTCGACGACAACATGCAGCAACTCGCAGCAATTGCGGCACGAGTACTCAACGCCGAAAACTGTTCGCTGATGTTGCTGACCGAGAGCGAAGACGAGGCGGCTGGAGGCGACGACATGTGCCTGCGCGTCTGTGGCAGCTGCGGTTCGCTGCCCGCCGCGGCATACAAGGAAAACACTCGCACTGGCGAAGGCATTGCCGGGCGAGTGGTTGCCACCGGTAAAGCCTTGTTCATCGAGGACATCGAAAGGTCCGAGTTTGCGCAGTGGGCGCGGCGTGCCAATGATCCCCGCAAGAGCCTGCTTTCCTCGCCGATTGCCATCAATGGCAAAACCATCGGCGTGATCAACATCAGCGGACATCGGCAGGCGCGCAGCTTCACCAAGGACGACCTGAGTCTGCTCGAGGTCGTCGCGCTATTCGTTGGCAAAGCCATTCAGGTGGTGCAACTGCAGAACATCCTGAGGTCGCGCTTTACGCAAATGGCGCTGATGCAGTTCGCTGAAAAAGACATTGGCGGCGCGCTGGAATGCGCCGTGGCCAATCCTGATCAAGTGGCCAGGATCCTCGCCAAGTCGTTCTACAAGGAAATGACTCGTGCCGGTTTCGGCTCAAGCCAGATCATCAACGCGGCTTCGGAGATCGTTGGCCAACTGAGTGTCAGCCTGAGCCGGCACAGCAAGCGGATCGAGCAACAGACAGCCGGTTAGGCCGAGCCAGAAGCAGCTGCCCGGCGCCCAGCGCCTTTCGCTCCTGGTTGTGCGGGTGGCAAATGGGATGGCAAAAGCCTCGCCAGGATCCTGCGCCTAGCGCCTCCGCTGATATCAAGCACAGCAGCGAAAGCGACGCTGTCCGGGCTCTTTCCCTAGCCGGCCGGCTGAGCGATGAGCGGCGGTGACGCTCCGAATCATCCACTCGGAATCGTCATTAGTCGCCGAATTTCTGGCCAATCAGTGACCAGGCATCGTTAAAACCGCTGCCCACTCCCCAGCCCAGGTTGCGGCCGGTGGCGCGGATGTCGCCCAACTCGCTGATGAAGTGCTCACGCTTCGCTTCCGGCAAAGTCATGACGGTTGTCAGCGCTTGCTCGAACATGTGCAGCAGCGCGTCGAAATAGTCCTTGTCAGCGACGCCGATTTCGCTGCTGAAGCCGACGGCGTGTCGGCAGTAGAAGACCATCAGCTCGGCCAGGCCCTCGGCGTCGCCGACGTCTTTCTGGTAGTCGGCAATCGGTTTCCGGGCGTTGGCCACCGAATAGCTCTGGTTGCTGAAGACGTCCGGCCACAGCCAGCGATCGATGATTGCCTTGTACGGTTTGAGGGCATCACCACCGAGCCCGAAGCGGGCGTGCAGGAAGGTCTTATTGTCCTTGCGCGCGGCGTACAGATCTTCAAGCAGGCCAAGCAGGTCTGCCCGGTCGAAGTCCTCCAGGGCGGCTTTGACGTCGCTCCATGTGGGGGCTGATTTCCTGGTCACCATTTTCTTGCTCTCCTCTTGTTGGCAGAGGCAGGGGCTTTGTGGCGGGCTCCTGAATCCTGGCCTTGGACCGACAAATTTTTCCTGCCGGGCGCACGTCCTTGTGATCCGCAACTTGCGCGGCGAGGTAATGCGCGTGACCTCATACTAGACCTTTTTTCTGGACGAATTGCTCGCGCGGACTGCTTTGACGTTCCTCACATGTTCGCTCGCGGCGGCCACGCCCAAGGCGTTCATCGCGAGGTCGACGGATAAGGCTTTGCTGCGGATGTCGGCGACTCAGTGGCGGGCGTAGACGCTGGTCGAGCCCTTGGGGTCGACCAGCAGGGTGTCGTAGGGGACCGGGCTGGAGCTTTCCATTCCTGGTGATCCAGCCGGCATCGCCGGCACCGCGAGTCCCAGCGCCTTCGGTTTTTCCTTGAGCAGGCGCTTGATATCGGCCGCGGGGACATGGCCTTCGATCAGGTAGCCGTTGACCGTCGCGGTGTGGCACGAGCCTAGATCCTCGGGCATGCCCAGCTTCTTGCGATTGGCGGGCACATCGTCGACATCATGCGTACTTACCGCGAAGCCATTGTCGCGCAGATGCTCGACCCAGCCACCGCAACAGCTACAGGAAGCATTCTTGTAAACCTCCACACGCGGGGCGCTTTGCGCGAACGCGCCACCGGCGGTGGAGAGGAGAACAAGGGCGAAGAAGAGGCGGATCAGCATCATGGCAGGATCTCGTTAAGTGGCAGGGAGGGAGGGAAAGAAAGAGAAGGAGGGCAGCGTTGGCCTGCCTTTGAATGCTCGACAATTCCCGACGAACGAGTATTCTGCAAAAGGGAAGGGTACTGCAAGCTGACAGCAAGATTACAGTTTCGTCATGCGTGGGCCGAGATAATTCGTCGCGCCGGCGAGGACTTGTTGCCCTGCGCCGCGTGCGGATGCCGTCTGTGCCGCCGCCTGAGCGGCTTGACCTGGGAGGCTGATGCCAAGCTGGGGAAGCGGCGTCTCGTCCCGCCTTTCCGAGCCGCTGATCGGTGTCCACACAGTTCGCTCGGACGGCGGCCAATACGCTACCATCGCTCTGGCCGTGGCTACTTTGCGGCGAGATGTCGACTCTGTAAAGCCTGTAAACCTCGTCCATCATCCCTCGTCTCGCATCCCTCTTGCGTGTGTGCTCCGATGAATCTCTCTGTCGTCTACGCCTTGCTGGCGGCCCTTCTTTTTGGAGCCAGCACACCGCTGGCCAAGCTACTGCTTGGCGACGTGCCACCGATCCTGCTTGCCGGCCTGCTCTACCTCGGCAGTGGTGTCGGGCTGAGTACGGCGCGGCTGATTCGCGATCGGTGCTGGCAGCCGTCAGGCCTGGCGCCGGCGGAATGGCCCTGGCTGCTCGGCGCCATGCTCTTCGGTGGCGTGCTCGGACCGGTCGCCCTGCTCTACGGCCTGGTGCATAGCAGCGCTGCGACGGCTTCGCTGCTGTTGAACCTTGAAGCCGTGCTCACGGCGCTGCTGGCCTGGGTGGTGTTCAAGGAGAACGCCGACCGGCGCATCGTTCTCGGCATGCTGGCCATCGTTGCCGGCGGCGTGCTGCTCGCCTGGCCGACTGGCGAAGCGCAGCAGGACAGTTGGCTCGGCCCGCTGGCGATCAGCGTTGCCTGCCTGTGCTGGGCAATCGACAACAATCTCACACGCCATGTTTCGGCGTCGGACGCCCTGTTCATTGCCGGCAGCAAGGGGCTGGTCGCCGGTGGCGTCAATACCCTGCTAGCGCTGGCTTTGGGAATGACGCTGCCCGGTGTGGCGATACTGCTCCCGGCCATGACGCTTGGCCTGCTTGGCTACGGGGTGAGCCTGGTGATGTTCGTGCTCGCCCTGCGCGGACTCGGTGCTGCGCGAACCGGCGCTTATTTTTCAACCGCACCCTTCATTGGCGCTGCCGTCGCGTTGCTCCTTCTCGGCGAGTCGGAGTCGACATCGCCGCTATTCTGGGCTGCTGCCGCCATGATGGGCATCGGCGTCTGGCTGCATCTCACCGAGCAGCACGGCCATCAGCACACTCACAACGACCTGGAACACGCCCACAGCCACCGCCACGACGCGCATCACCAGCACCCGCACGATGCCGGCTGGGCCGGCGACGAGCCGCACAGTCATCAGCACCGGCATCTGCCGATGGCGCACAGCCATCACCACTTCCCCGACATCCATCATCGGCACGAGCATTGATCAGGCGGGATTGACGGCGAGCCGCTGCGGGCTGCACACACTGGTGTGGTGCTGGATTCTTGATGAGACTTTCGGAAACATCTCCTGCTGCAGCAATAACTCAGGCATACACCCCGGCATTTCTCTCCCGGTAGCTCTCATATACATGTTCGAAGACCGCCGCGCATTTCTGCCGGTACCGATCTGGGCCATAGGCGCGCGGCAGGCCGGAGTCGAGGGTGTCTTCGATGGTCAGCTTCAGCTTTGAGCGTGCCGCTCCTTCTGCCGCCAGTTTAATGTGAAACAAGGGAGATTCGTGAGTCGCGTACGCGACTTTCACATTAGGTGGAGGCGGCGTCTTTTTCGGAGGGGGCGATCCAGAGCATGGCGAGGGCAATCCGGGGGAAAGCGGCATTGCCCGGCAATTCGCAGCCGCGACCAAATGACTCGCATGCCTTTTCGATGGCGATCGACGACGAACGACGACGATCGCGCAGACGACAAAAAGCCCGACCTTGTGAGCCGGGCTATCTGCCTGATTTCTTTGGTGGGTCGGGTGAGGCTCGAACTCACGACCAATGGATTAAAAGTCCTAAAAAGTATGCGTTTATTCATGTTGAATGGGATTCACGAAAACGTCGAAAACCTAGGAAAAACAGCAGTATTGCGTAGGTTGTTGTTGCTTTGCGTTGAACCGGATTGTTATAATCTTCCTACTGTGTGCCTACTGGAATTCTTCTGGTAGGCGAATGGTAGGCGGCAGCGGAGGGCGAGCGATGAGCGGCAACAAGGTGAATTTCACGGCGGGAAAAGTCTCCGCGTTTCGCTGCGAGGAGGGTAAGCAGGCCTCGTTTCTTTGGGACACGAACTCAAAAGGGCTTGGCCTGAAGGCATCTGCTGGAGGCTCCAAGACGTACGTTCTCGAAAGCCGTATTGAGTCCGGCGCAAGTGTCCGGCTGACCATTGGCAACGAGAAAACGTGGACGATTCAATCCGCCCGCGACGAAGCGCGCCGACTGCAAGCGAAGATCGACCAAGGCATTGACCCGCGGGAAGAGAAGCGCGAGCGAATCGCAGCCGCTGAGGCCAAGCAAGAAGAAGCGCGGCGCCGGAAAGCGCCGGCACTGGAAGCGTGGGCGGCGTATATCAAGGCGCACCCGAAGTGGGGGAGCTTGCACCTAGCCGACCATGTGACCGTGAGCAAGGAAGGCGGCGAGCTGCGCACGAGGGGCCGCAAGGTCGGCCATAGTGACAAAACCCTGCCGGGCATCCTGCGCCCGCTGTTGCTGCTTCCCCTGGAGCAGATTGACGCCGACCATGTGCGCGTCTGGCTGCAAGATGAAGCGGCACGCCGTCCGACGCATGCCGCGCTTGCCTTCAGGCTGCTGCGCGCCTTCCTCAACTGGTGTTCGGAGAAAAAAGAGTACCGCGACCAAGCCCACAAAGACGCCTGTCTTATCAGCATGGCAAAGGATGAACTGCCGAAGAAGGTTGCCAAGGACGATTGTTTGCAGCGCGAGCAGTTGCCATCGTGGTTCGCCTCTGTGCGCCAGATACAGAACCCTGTCATTGCCGCCTATCTGCAAACGGCGCTGCTGACGGGAGCGCGCCGAGAAGAAGTAGCGGGTATCCGGTGGGAGGATGTCGATTTCCGATGGAATTCCCTAAGCATCAAGGACAAGGTCGACGGCAAGCGCGCCATCCCACTGACGCCCCTTGTCGCTTCGCTGCTGGCCGCTCTGCCCCGCCGCAATGAGTGGGTATTCTCAAGCCCGACCGCCGCGTCTGGCAGGCTTCAGGAGCCCCGCATTCAGCACAACAAAGCACTGACCGCCGCCGGCTTGCCAGCGCTGACTATCCACGGCCTACGCCGTTCGTTCGGCACTCTGGCTGAGTGGGTGGAGTGCCCCGCCGGGGTGTCAGCGCAAATCATGGGCCACAAGCCGAGTGCGACCGCAGAGAAGCATTACCGCGTTCGCCCGCTCGACCTGTTGCGCATGTGGCACACGAAGATCGAGGCCTGGATTCTGACCGAAGCGGGTATCGAGCAGCCTGCAGAGGATGCACGACCGGGGTTGCGGGCCATCAGATAAACTGAGCACTGCCGCGCCTAGATTGGCCAATCGAAAACCGGGCACCTTCCCCGGCTGACGCGGCACCCCAACGAAGGAGCGCACAGAAGGAGCGTGAAATGCAATATGGACTGAGACTGGCTTCCCCAAGTCTTGACGTGTTGCCGCTCGCAGCTATTGCCGATGCAGTAGCACGGGCGGCCGCGACTGGTGGAGATACTCCGTTTCACAAACCAACGTATCAAGGCAAATTCCGCAATCTACTGGAGTGGGTTGTAACCGATGCGCGAGAGGGCCGCTTAGCGGTCACGGACCAAGACGGTAAGCCGGGGACATTCGACGAAGCCATCCAGCGAGCGAAGGATAATGGAACGTATAGCGAGGTTTCCAAGAGGTCGAACGAAGAAGCTGCTTCAAACGACGTCGACCTGGACGCGACACATGCGCTATGCGTCTATACAACCCTCAAGAATCTGAATGACTGGGCTGGCGAGCAAGGTAACGAGTTTGCAATATCTCGTGTCGGCTGGATCGACGAACGAGGATGGGTGGAGCCAAACAACGCCGGCTTTGATAGAGGCATGAGACAGACGAGCGGCGAGCACAGGCTTGAATCGGGTGCAAAGGAGTCCGCCTTATCGGACGAAGCTTGTATTGAACTGGCTAGTCAGTGCGAGCTGCATTTAGAGGACTGGACAGACTTAACTGCCTTAGACGACGGTGAGTACGGGGCGTATATAGTCTCAGAAGAGGGTGTCATTTTTAGAAAGTGGGAGGAGCACTATATCAAGGGCTTCCCAAAAGATGAGAAGCAAGAAATCCGTCGCAGAAATCGGCGTAGTCCGTCGCTGACATTCCCCTGTACGCCGAAACAGCTACTCGAATTTGTTAATAAAGCGTTTTGTGTTCTGTGGGGAAGCTTCAGCGTGCCGGATGCGTTTCGACAGGCGGTAACCGAGAGCGCGCAGGTGCCGGCTGAACCGCAGGGACAGAGCGCCACTACCCTCTCTGGGGCGGCAGCGAAGGTTGCGCCAGGCGGCCTGGCCAAGATCGAAATTCTATCGGTTCCCTGGCCCTTGCCACCGAACGCACCGACCTTAAAGAACATCCTTGACGAATTGCCGAAGTGGGTAGAATCCGCATGTCTTAAAGTCGGGCGGCCTGGCAAAGGGCCAGATGGTTCGCACCTCTGGAACCCCGCCGTCCTCGCCATCTGCCTCGCCACAAAGACGCCTCAAAAGAAATGGGCCGTCGGCAAAGGCGCACTAACCAACTTTTTGCGCCTCAACTTTTCCGACTATTTCGCCGAATGGACCGAAAAGTCTCAGTATCTTTGAATGCCGGGTGTTCATACCGGGTGCAATACCGGGTGCTCGGTCTATAAGCCCCGCCAACGCTGGGAGTCAATACCGGCGGCAATGCCGCGAGGAAGTGCCGTAATTTGAACTACACGCTCCCCCGTAGAAACGGGTTCTTGGAGCATGATTCAAATGAATAGAACGCACGCAGCACTGAGCAGCCGCACCGGTAGAAAAATAGGCACTGAGACAATATCAGAGCGGTTCGAAGTTCAGCCGCAAACTCCCCGCCGATCGTATTGCCTGCACGGGCACTGGATGGGCATGGTTCCAACAAAGCTCCCCAACGGTCGCCTTCTTTGGGATGAAGACGAGGCTGATCGACTGCTGGTCGGCGAGCCTGTCAAAGCTGACGCTGCTGCGATCGAAGCGCACTTCGCGCGCAAGGCCGCTAAGCCCCCGAAGCTTCCTGAGCACATTGCCCGAAAAGTCGCAGCCAAACGCTTGAAAGTTCCCACGGACACAGTTCAGGCAGTGACCACTAGCGAGGTGGCTTGATGACCGCCCCCAAGAACGAAGGAGCCCCGGCAGCGTTGGCGCGCAGCGGGGCTCAGGAAAACGGAATCTACACCGCAATTATCGCTTCTTCGGCAGGTTCAATCAAAGCTAGCGTCATCAGGCAAGGCAACGTGATTTTCGGCCCATCACTGCCGGACGCTTTCGCCCAGGTCGGCATGATCTTCCCGGAAAAGGGTATTGAGCCAGACAAGCTGACCCGGTTCTCGACCAGCAGCAAGTCCGGCGACAAGGCCGGATTCTGCAAGTTATTTGCGGATGGCGTTGGCGCGTCTTTCGGATGCAATCGTGAAGGAACCAAGTTCACTTGGCAGATGCGCAACGGCAATACTCCAATTCCGACGAGGGCAGAGCAACAGGCCTCCAAGGAGAAATCAAGGCTGGCGAGGAAGCAAGCTGCCACAGGCCTCGCCAAACAGCACGAACAGGCTGCAGCGGCAGCAACGAGAATCGTGGGGGAAAGTCTTAACCTTGATCCGGCCAATGCCTACGCGCTCCGCAAGGGCATCATTCCCTACCGCGCACGCCAAGACCTTGACGGCTCGATTACTCTGCCAGTCCATGGGCCGGATGATTCAGTTCAAAGCGTTCAGTTTATCCGGTGCGATGGCTTCAAGCAGTTTCTGAAAAACGCCAAGATGAAAGGTGGACGGCTGTTCATCGGTCAACCAGAAAACGGAACCTCGATAGTCCTAGCTGAAGGTTGGGCGACAGCTTGCAGCATTCACGAGGCCACCGGCGATGTCGTCGTCGTCGGTTTTTCAGGCAGCAACATGACCATCGTTGCTGCTGATCTGCGTCGAAAGTTTCCAGACTCGCCCCTCCGTATCGCTGGCGACCTTGATGACCACGGCAAAGGTCTGGAGTATGCCCAGTCCGCTGCCGCCGCTGGAGCCCCTGCCGTCATCATTGTGCCCAAGTTCGCAGATGGTCGCATCAATGGCGATTTCAACGACCTGCACCAAGCGGAAGGGCTCGACGTACTACGGTTGCAAATGGAGTCCAAGAAGCTCCCGCCCTCTTCCGCAGAGGCTCTATTCCTGGCGCCGAGCCTGCCAAAGTGCGATGCACGAGATGGCACCTACAACACGCGCCCGCTGACGGAGTACGGCAACGCTCAGCGACTACAAGACGACAGTGGCGAGCGACTCAAGTACGTACCGGAATGGAAAGCGTGGCTAATCTGGCATGGCAAGTCTTGGCAATGGGACCTCGACGGCGCGCGCGTCCGATCAATGGCTGGTCGGTTGCATGTTGCGATCTACACGGAGGGCCTTGGGCACAGCAACGACGTTGAGCACTTCGCCAAGTGGGCGCGCAAGAGCGAGGAGCAGAAGACAATCGTAGCTGCCGTCAAGATTCTTTCTGACTTCGGCCAGGTGCGCTTACCAATGGCACATATTGACGCCGATGAATTTGTCGTCGGCTTCGACCGCGCCCGACAATTGATCAACCTCAACACGGGTATCGCGCGCGCCGCGACTACCGGGGACTTCATTACCAAGAGCTTGTCCGTAGAATCCCTTGGCGATGCAACACGGGCTGTGCGCTGGCGTCAGTTCTTGTATGAGGTGTTCGACGGCGACCAAGAGATTGTCGATTGGATACAAAGGTTTTGCGGCTACTTGCTAACGGGATCGACGCAGGAGCATCTTTTCCTGTTTCTGTTTGGTCATGGCGCCAACGGAAAAAGCGTTTTTATTGAGCTGCTGAAGTACATCTTGGGCGACTATGCCCGTGCCATCGCATCGGAAACGCTCAGCGAGTCGAAGCGAAACGCTGGCGGCGCAACGCCCGACCTTGCGGACCTCGTTGGCGCACGATTGGTGCTGTGCGCAGAGACCGAAGAAAACACCGCTCTGGCGGAGTCACTCGTCAAAGGCATGGTATCCGGCGACAGCATGGCCGCGCGAAAACTGTACTGCGACCCCTTTCAGTTTCAGCCCAATTTGAAGCTGATTATGGCCGGCAATCACAAGCCGATTGTTCGCGGCAACGATCACGGGATTTGGCGCCGTGTTCGGCTGGTCCCTTTCGATCAGACCTTCAGAGAAGACAAGCGCGATCCGAAGCTCCGCGCCAAGTTGAAGGCTGAGGCATCACACATCCTCGCATGGATGGTTCAAGGTTGCGTCGAGTGGCTGAAGAGAGGCCTTGCTGACACGCCGAGGAGAATCCGCGAAGCCACGGACGCTTATCAGGTCGATCAGGACTTGACGGGCGCTTGGCTCAGCGAATGCACTGAAAAAAACACGCAGGGCGAGAGTTTGAACGCCGACCTCTATGGCAACTATAAGACCTGGTGTCTTGACAACGGGCACAAGCCAGCGAGCAGCGCAGTGCTTGGACGTCGATTGAGCGAGCGTGGGTATCGCGTCAGACAGTCTAACGGCAAGCGTTTCTGGTGCGGATTGAGCGTGACAGACTTTCGGCACCAAGACTACACCCGTGCGAAAGGGGGCTATTGATGGCGGAAATCAACGCCAATCAATGGTCGGAAGTGCGGCAAGTGCGGATAAACGCCGTTTTCCATAAACTCCCCCATGCAGCCCTTTCTAGAAAACTTTTCGAAAATGGGGCTCTTGCCGCACTTGCCGCACTGTTCCGCTTCACGACTTGGCAGGAACTGATCGAATGGGCGCTGATCTGTTCGGGTTCGAATCACCGTCAGTGCGGCGCACCAATAACCGGCCCGAGCCTGCCGCTCTGGCGGAAGTCGTCAAGACGCTGCGGCATCATTCGTCTGTGGCATGGATAGAACGCCAGAATACGGGCATGGCGAACATGGGCGGGCGTTTTTTCCGGTTCGGCTGGAAAGGCTGCTCGGCATGATGCGGGATGGCCGATTGCTGGCGGTGGAGTGCAAAGCACCGGGCGGGAAGATGCGCGCAGAGCAAGCAGAGTTTCTTTCTCTGGTACGTCGGTTCGGTGGCCTGGCCTTCGTGGCGAGAGATTGCCGGGACGTGCTGCGCGAATCGCCGGCAACTCACGGCGGACGAAATGACAACGTTACAGCGTAACGCCGCTACACCGGATTTTTCTTTCAGCTCAGAGGTGCGGGCCTGGCGCCTCGCTCCGTGCAACCACCACTCTTCTCAACTCTTCACCCAATCGCTGCGGGTCGCGACAAACCAGAAAATCCCATTCGCCCAGCCTGCCCCAATGATTCACCGCTGCTACCCAACGCTTCGCGGCCTGGTGTTTGGCGTCCGTGTCTTGGTGTGCCTTGCCCTTTATTTCGAGCACTACATGTACCGAGTTGCGCAGCCGGACGATGAAGTCCGGTTCATAGACCTGTGGGTTCCCGTAATACTCGTAGGGAATGCTGAACTCCAGTCGATCATTTCGCGCATAGCAGAACACGACACCTTCCTTCGCCAGCTTTTCAAGCTGGAAGGTTGCGGCCTGTTCCCATGAGTTGGTGTCGCAGGCAACAAAGTTCAGGTGGCTTGCTGCGGTGGCCTGTACCGGCTTCACCGTCTTGAACCGTACCCGCTCGGTACTATCGATCGGCCTGTATCGATTCAGTCTTGGCAGCAGCGGCGCCTCACCCTTGCTATCGTCCGGTGTAATCGCAGCAATCAGCAGCCCGATGATGCGCTGAGCATACGCCTGCAAGCCGACCTCGCTCCGATGAAGCCCGTTGAAATCGACTCGTTCGCACATGTAGCGCTGCACGATGAGCAGTACCTGCGGAAACAGCACGCTTCGGCTTTGGTGCCGCAAATTCGCCTTGCCCGAATGCGCCGCCTCGGTGAGCGCCCGTACGATCTCCCGCGCGATCTCGAACTCGATGGTCTGCAGGTGAACCGAGTCGTAATAGGTTTGCCGGTCAACCACGTCGAAGCCAAAGCCTCCGTGTGCGCTCGGGTGCCCTATCTGAAAACCTACCTGCGGGCGGACGAACGCCGCAGTAGGGATGTTCGACGCATCGAGAGCGGTACGCTCGATACTGTCCACATCGGCGGTCACCAGATTGCGTTGCAGTGCGACCACATAGCCTTCGACGACGGGAAACCGAATCTCAAAGGCCTGCCGCGCCGCCAGCGCCATTACCTCGTGCTTCGGCCGGTCATCAGGTGGGGCACTTCCTCCCGGCTCACGTCCCTTGAACGGAATCAGTGAGAAAGGGATGCCAAAGATGTCCACGTACTCGGCGGTCAGCAGTCCGGTTTCCGGGTCTGGCGTGTAGTCCATTCGGCGCAAGCCGCGCCCCACCACCTGCTCGCAGAGCAACTGGCTGTGAAACGCCCGTAGGCCGAGGATGTGCGTAACGTTGTTCGCGTCCCATCCCTCGTTGAGCATGTTCACGCTGACGACGCAGCGGATGTGCTCACCCGCTTCGCCCGGTCGGCCTACGGTCGAGACAATCCGTCTAAGATCCTCCGCAGCTTCCTTTCGTGTTGCATTCGGGTCTTCGCTTTCGGCAGCGGCCAGCAGATTGGAGTCTATGCGTAGGGTGACCTCCGCTAATTGCCTGTTCCACAGTTCCGGAAAACCAGGTAGCCCCGCTCCATAGTGTTTCTGAGCCTTGGGCTTCTTCTTGCGCGGCTTCGGCGCTTCATCTTCGTCGTCTTCGTCCTCGTCAGGCATCTCCGCCTCGACGAGTTCTTCGCCCGAGATCGCACGGTGAAGTTCCTTGGCAATATCCGTGTTGTCGCAGACGACGATCATTACCGGTGGCGTCCGGTCCTGACCCGGCGCCGATGATATGACTTGTTCAAGTTTCTGCTTCCATTCGGTCGCCAAGGTCAGCAACGCAAACTCGGCCTTGCGATAAACGACGGCCGGTTTCGGCTTGCCACCGGTGAGTTTCTCCCCGCTCTTGAGGTCGCCGGTTATGTGCTCCCACAGCTTGAAATACTTGGGGTCCGGGCGTCCCGTGTTGTCCATCGCCGGCAGGCGCGGAATCTTGGTGATGCCGCTCTCAATCGCATCGACCAGCGAGAAATCGCTGACGATCCATGGGAAGGGAGAACCTTCCGGGTAGCCGCTGCCCTGGATGTAGAAAGGCGTCGCCGACAAGTCCACACAGATGCCGATGCCGCAGGCGGCGTTGATCTTGTCCAGCCCGCTCACCCACACTGTGGCCTCTTCGCGGTCGGCCTTTTCCTCGGCGGTCAGTTTCACGTCGGCGCCAACAGGCGCCGGGCGGTACGCATGGTGGCCCTCATCGTTGAGAACCATCAGCGGCTCGTCATCCCACAGGTCGCCCAGCCGGTTGCGCGCAAAAGCCTCGGCGCTTTCTGCGCCGAGTTTCACGATGGGTGCGCCGCCTACCTTCTGCACCTCGGCCTCCGGTGCCAGCCAATGCCAGTTCGTGACCAGCACCTTGCCCTTCGCCAATTCGGGACGCAGCGCTGACGGAACGATGTCGAACTGCTCAAAGTAGTTGTTCGGGTCACCCGGCCGCAGCACGTTCAGGCGCTCCTTGATAGTCAGGTTCGGGCACACGACCAGCGCACGACGCGGAAAGCGTGGATCGCCGGGCTTGGTGCCGCGATTGCAGAACGCCCAAGCGATGAGCATCGACATCACCACCGTCTTGCCGCTGCCAGTGGCCATCTTGCAGGCGTAGCGGTTGATCGCCTTCGCGCCAGGCTCATTCGGCAGGTCGGCCAGCTTCGGGTGTTGCGCGACCTTCGCCACCCACGCCAGCGGGCGTGGATTGCATCCTTTGCTGAGCGTATTGAAATCGTCCAACGTCAGCTTGGGCGTCCAGCGCGGCTTCTTGCCGAGCGCCAGAATCTCCTTCAAGTAGATGATCGTTTCCACCGCCTCGACCTGGCAGAAAAACAGGCGTCGCCCACGATCTTCGCGCATCCAATGGCGCAGCAGTTTCTTCGTCGTCTCGCTGGCGCTCTCCCAGCCACTCGCCCGCCAGCGTCGTACGTCATCGCGCAGTTCATTCACCAACGGCAGATCGTCGCGCTCCTCTTCTGCGAGGAACGACAGTTGTAGTTGTGTGCTGCCCGAGCGCTCGTTCTTGAACCAGTAACTTGCGGGTCGTCGCCCGGGCGTCCTGGTGGGCACTCCCGTCGTCGTGTCGTAAAGCCAGTATTGATCGGGCTCCCGGTACGGCGAGCAGAGGATAGGATTCTCGACGGGCTGAATCGGAATCGACAGTTGCTGTGCCATGCGCCTAGTACCGATCCTGGAACTGCAGCACGCGCATGCCCTCGTTCCCGCGCGGATCAATCACCTTTACCGCCACGCGCCACGTCTCGCCCTTGCCAAGCCTTGCCGGGCGAGGAAAAGGCAGACTCTTCAACCCACTCAGTGCCGCGAAGGCTTCTTCCTCGATCACACCGGCATTGCCGAGTGCCTTGGCCAGTTTCGCCCACTTGCTCTTGTCGGGGAAGAACGCCTGGCAGATGCAGAACGTCCTTCCGTCGTAGTCCGTGTCAAGGAACCACGCAGCGATGCGCGCCTTGTCGGTCGGAAAAAGTGTGTTGCTCACCGGATCGTAGACATCCATGCCCTCGACCTCGACCGTGAACTCGCCGTCGGCCTGCTGCGTCGGGCCTTTCACCCGCGGAGCGCTGAAGACGGTAAAAAGCTGGCTACCGGGCTGGGATTTCAGCAGATCGCCCATCGCCACGTCTGGACGAATCAGGGCCATGTGCAGGCGCAGGTTCCGATGGCTGCCGCTCTCGATGGCGTCCTGTGCTGCCGCATCAAAGCCGAATCCAGCAAAGACCACGTCGTCGTAGCCCTTACGGTTCGCGTCACGGATCGCATCTTCCACTTGCATCGCCGAGACACTGCCGATTTCCGGGCCGACACTCACCGCCACGCGGCGCTCATTCTGGTCGCCGTTCATCCATTCGCCTTCGGCGTGGAGCAGTGCGGCACCGGTCATCGGATCGAGCCGGTTGAACTTCATGCTCCGATTGCCGGGGAAGTCAACACCGCTCGCCTTCAACAAGCGAATGATTTTTTCGAGATGCGCCTCGGCGTTCGTAACTGCCGCGTCGCCGTCGAAGGCGTCCAGTTCGTCCGGCGCGCCGCCAATCGGCGTATCAGGGCCGTCTTCCACGGCGATGACACCTTCCATCGTGAATGGGCCGCTCACCCGCACGACCCCTTTCACGGGCGCGGGCTTGTCGACCAGTTCCTCCGTCTCGGCGTTTGCGGCGATGCAGGAGTTCACCTCGTCCATCTTCGCCCGCCAGGCGTCGCGGTAGGCGATCAGCGCTTCCTGCAACGCGGGCGGCCAGTCGGGATCGGTGTCGAAAGGGGCCTCCCACTCCTTCCAGCCGCCTTTCGGAATCGCGCCCCGATAGGCTTCGGCCTGCTTGGGAGTCAGGCCCTTGAGTGGTGACCGCGCGGGAAAGGAACGGATCAAGGCCGGCTGAGTATCGGGCAGCAGCCAACGGCGCGTGTCCGCCTCAGTCACAGCATTTGCACCGGTTTCGCGGTGCTTGTGGATGAGCTTGTCCGCCAGCTTTTCCTTCATCGCAACGCCGACGGTGGCCACTACGCGATTCAGCGTGGACAGCTTCTCGGCGAGAATCGGCTCGTGCTTGGCGAAAACGGGATCGAGCGAGGTGTTGCGGGCGATGCTCTTGAGCGTGATGTGCGGCACCGTTTTGCACGCAAAAGTAGCCTTGCCGGGAACCTTGCCCGTCGGGTCGGTGAGCCACGTGCCGTGCGGATTGCGCGCGACGTCCTCTGCACTCAACGGACGAAGCTGCTGGTAGTCGAACTTCGCCGTCATCAGCCGGTGCTTCGCCAGCGCCAGCGCCACACGGCTGGAATCGCAGGTGATCCAGCGCCGGCCCCACTGCTCAGCCACATACGCCGTCGTCCCGCTCCCGCACGTCGGGTCCAGCACGAGGTCGCCGGGGTCAGTGGTCATTAGCAGGCAGCGCTCGATGACCGTCGAAGCCGTCTGCACGATATAGATTTTTCCCTCGGTTCGATTCTGAACACCCCCTATGTCCATCCAAATATTCGTGAGAGGGAACACTGGGAAATTCGAGAGAAGCCTCGCATACCTCGGGAGGCTCCCTTCAATTCTAAGTCGATGAGCGGCTTTCAAGCGGTTCAATCCTTCGATTGCCGTCTTCCAGTGCATTCCCGCTGGAGGCTCGAACTCCTGACCTTCCATCAAGAACTTCTGCTCCGTGGCTGTCGCCCCCTGCGCTGTAATTTGATCGAATGCTGCAAGTTGCTCGTCCTCGAATGCATGAGCTATCTCATACTGCGCTCGGGTAAGCGGCTTGTATTTTGCCGCCCCTTCTTCTCCAGCAGTCTTGTTTTTGTAAAGCTGGCGGAAGCGCATCTTCGACGTGTCCTTTGCATACCAAAGAACGTGGTCGGTGATGTTCGAGATGTAGTTTGAAGAGAAGCCAGTGGTCGTGGCAAACGAGACTACGCTGATGAAGTTGTCTTTAAACACCTCATCCATCACGCACCGCACGCGATGGAGATTTTCATCACTGATCTGCACGAAGATGCTGCCGGAATCGGCGAGAAGTTCCATGGCCATGTGCAGGCGGTCGCGCAGATAGGCGAGGTAGGAGTGGATGCCGAGCGTCCAGGTGTCGCGGTAGGCCTTCACCATCTCAGGCTCGCGGGTGAGGTCCTGCTCGCGGTCCTTCACATCGCGCTGCCCGAGCTGCGGCTGGAAGTTCGAGGCGAACTTGATGCCGTAGGGCGGATCGAGGTAGATCATCTGCACCTTGCCTGCGAGGTCTTCGCGACGGGCGAGGCTGGCCATGACCTGTAGCGAGTCACCGAGGATCATGCGGTTCGCCCAGTCCACGTCGTGCTGATAGAACTGCACGGCCTTGGCGTAATCGTGCTGCGGATCGGCGAAAAGATCGCGCTCCACGTCCTCGCGCGCCAGCACGCGCAGAATCGCCTGGGTCGATACGCGCTCGTGCATGTGCAGCGCCACCGGCTCGACCTCGAACCACGGCTTCTCGCGCTTGCCGCTCCACTCCAGCCACGGTTCATGCCGGCGCAGCGCATCCGCCAGCACTCGCGCCTCGTCTGCCGTAAGCGCCCGTTTCTGTGCGGTCGCCAGCAACTCCGGCAGTTTGTCCGCCTGCCCTGCATCCGCGGCCGAGCGCAGCATCGGTGGTAGATGCGGGTTGTATTCGTAGCGGATTTTCGGCGCTTCCTGAACAACGCCCTGCGCCTCCAGGCCGGCCGGCGGAATGTTTTTCCGCTTGGCTGGATACTTGATGGAAGCAATGGAATCGCGCGCGTATGCCGGCGCGGCAGCGTCAGTGTTTTTCTTATGCTGCATGGTTGTTGACCTCGCCCTCGTCAGACTTCACAGGATACGCCTGCTCACCAAAACCGTCACCTTCGGCAGCGAGCAACTCCACACAGTGGCAGTCTGTCCGCCCGAGACACTCTCGCGCAACGTCCTTGGCGTTACGAACGGCACGGCGCAAGGCAAGCTGCCGCCCGCGCGGCGTACCTATCTGCTATTATCGTGACAATCACGCAAATACGGAGAGGCAATGCCCGACAACCCTGTGACGGTCACGAAAAGATGCCGGCCTCCGAAGGGCGAGCAGCCGATGACTGCTGCTGAGCGGAAACGCGCGCAGCGGATTCGTGATACCCGAGCGGCCATCGACGCCATCGGCGATGAGCAGAACGCGCCACTGCGGGCGCTTCTAGCAATGCTGGGGCGCATCGAGAAATCAGAACCGGCAAGGCGGTCCGCACAGCGCGCTTGGGCCGAGATTGGCCGGCGATATAGTTTTGTGAGTGTCACAAAAGACAAGCGGTGCACTGAATAAACACCGTCGAGGTACAGAGAATGAGCGACAAGACAAAAGCCGAACGCCTGCGGCCTGGCTGGAAACCCGGTCAAAGCGGAAATCCCAAAGGCAGACCGCCGGGCAGCAGGAACCGCGTAACCCTCGTGGCATTAGCTGCCATGGAGGAAGGCGCCGACGCCATCGCAAAGAAGATTGTCGAAATGGCCAAGCAGGGAGACATGAGCGCGGCCAGACTGGTTCTCGAACGGCTGGTGCCACCGGCAAAGGAGCGCCCGATCTTCCTGACCCTGCCCGATACCGGCTCTGCTGATGGCGTCGCTCAAGCTCAGGCGGCCATCTTGCAGGCGGTGGCGGCCGGCGACATCCTGCCCGGCGAGGCAGCGACCTTGGCCGGTATCGTCGAGGCGCGCCGCAAGGCGCTTGAGACTCAAGAGTTTGAAGCACGTCTCACCGCACTTGAAGCAGCCAAATGAACGCATTGCAGAAACGGGTCAGAAGGCTGGAACGTTCGATTCGAATTTACGAAGATCTCGACTTCGTCATTCACATGATCGAGCCAAGCACCATGCGGGTAGCGTCTCGCCTTCGTCTGATTCCTAGCGGTGGCGTTGTGAGAATAGACGAGGATGGCAAGGAGGTGGAAGCGCGCATCGCTAAACGGGAAGCAGCAGAATGAGCGCCACCCTGGAGCGTCGCATGATCAAGCTCGAAGCGGCGGCACGCCCCAAGGAAGACAGCATCAAACTCATCGTCAGACGAATCATTCGAGGCGACTCGGGCGAAGTTGTCCGAGCGATCATCGGCGACCAGCTTGTAAGCCGAAAGGCAAACGAATCCGAAGGCGACTTCATCGCACGATCAACGGTCGAAGGCTTGGCCTGCGCCCCTGGGCGGCTCGGGCGCGTGATTCTTCTGTCTGAACAGGACGTCAACCTGTGAGCCCGTTGGAACGTCGCTTGACGAAGCTGGAGCAGTACCGGCAGAGCAACGACGCAGGGTCGGAACTTGACCGGCTGCTCGAAAAAGCAGGGACCAGTCGCGCTGCTGTAATGGCCGAGTTTGGCAGTTTGCGGGCCTACCGCGATTGGCTGGTGGCGCAAGACCTAACGAGCGGACACGCCGTGGGCGAGTCGCACAAGCTTACCAATGCATAGCTTGCCGCCGAGCCTACCAGTCAAATCACAGCCGACAGATCCCGCTACTCCTCTGGATTGGGCAGCGGCAGCTTCGTCGCCTCACTGAATGTGAAGCGCCCGCATGTGAGCGACCGCAAGCCGCCTGCGGCCCTGGCTCCGATCCTTGATACGGTTGAGGCGTGCCATGAACGAGAAACCCGATTTCCACACACGCCCGACTTCGTCCCAGCGGGCAGACCTGGGCAGTTCTTCGTCGTGAGCGAAGACATCACGAGCGAACGCGCGCTTGAAGGGGCTTCGACGTTCCTGGGCACGGCGGCTAGCCTGGGCAGCAACTCGGACGCCCTAGACGATGGCGCCCGGTGGGCAATCGTTCACCTCGTTGAAATGGCAAAGGCCCTTGTCGACACCGTCGTCAATGCTCAGATGGAGAACCGCATGGAGTAGCGAGGCCGTGCCAAGCCATGCCCCGACCCGGTCCCGTGCCGGGTTTTTCGTTGGCGGGATTGATTCGGATTGCTCGAATCCGCCTACTATCTGCCTACTCTTCTGGAGACGACAAAAAGCCCGACCTTGTGAGCCGGGCTATCTGCTTGATTTCTTTGGTGGGTCGGGTGAGGCTCGAACTCACGACCAATGGATTAAAAGTCCAGTGCTCTACCGACTGAGCTACCGACCCCCGAGGAGGGCCGAATTATAGGCAAGGGTCAGATGCCTGTCAATGCCATGGTCGCTTGAAAAGTGTAGGGGATGCTGCTGCTTCGAGGCAGGCAAGAAAAGACCATGCGCTGTCGATCGGGCGGGGGACTCGGATGCGTTGGCTGCTTCGCGCGATAATGGCGGCTTGCCAGCGCGTCGCCCGCAATCCGAAGCACTGAATTTTGAATGGTCAGGGGTGGGTTGGCGTGCGCCAAGCACGCCGCTGGCTGAAACCGATTCTCTCCTGCCGGGTCTGTCCCGGCTTCTGCGCCAAAACCTGACCACCCCCTGGAAGCCCGATGGATCCCTTGACTCATGCCCTGCTCGGCGCTACGGCCGCGCAACTTGCCTTTGGCCCGCGCCTCGGTCGCCAAGCGTGGCTGCTCGGCGCCGTCGGTGGCGTGTTGCCCGACGCCGACATCCTGATCCGCAGTTCCGACGACCCCTTGCTGGCGATTCAGTACCATCGTCATTTCACGCACGCGCTGGCCTTCATTCCGGTGGGTGGCGTCGCCGCCGCCTTGCCCTGGCTGGCACGAGCGCGGCATCGTCCGAACTGGCGGCCGATTGTGGCGGCCACGACCATCGGTTACGCAACCCATGCCGTGCTCGATGCCTGTACCAACTACGGAACGCACCTGCTGTGGCCGTTTTCGCCGCTGCGCGTCGCCTGGCATTGGGTCACGACCATCGGCCCGCTGCTGACCTTGATGCTGCTGATCGGCCTGGTCGTCGCCGTTCGCCGTGGCTCGCGATTTCCGGCGGCTGTGGCGCTGGCACTCAGCGTCGCCTACGTCGGGACGGCGGCCTGGCAGCGCGAGCGCGCGCTCGACATGCAAGTCCGCATCGCTGCCGCCCGCGGCCATCCGCTCGATCGTGCCGAGATGTTTCCGACGGTCGGCAATCCGCTGCTCTGGCGATCGGTCTATCAATCGGGCGACACTCTCTACACCGACCGCTTGCGCGTCGTGAGTAACGCGGCGACGAGCTGGAAGCAAGGCAGCACGGTCGTGTTGCTGCTGGAGGAAGACCTGCCGCCGCAGGCGCTGGCCGATGAACGCGTTCGCCGCGACTATGCGCGCTTCAACTATTTTTCGGCCGGCTGGGTGGCGCGTGCCACGGCCGACCCGAGCGTTATCGGCGACGCGCGCTACTCGCTGCGTACAGACAGTTTCGAGCCGATCTGGGGCGTCCGTTTCCACCCCGGTACGGCAAGTCCCACCGAATGGGTCGACCGGACGATCAAGAACCGCGTGCCAATCAGCGAGCTATGGCGTGAGCTAAAAGGTACGGCAGTCGGTTACGGCCCACTTCCGGGGTGACGCCTGGAGGGGGGAGGCTTGGCCGCGGATGCTTCGTGCCGCAGCGAAGATTGTCGCTGCGTCGGGCGCGAAGGCCTTTTCCGCGACCTGGGCGGCGATTTCGCATGACGACCTTGAGACTCGGGCGATGCATGAACCAGGCTTCGTCGTTGTGCTTGTGCTTGTGCTGCGCGCCGACGCCCCAACCGCCACCGGCGACCATCGCTTCCTCGTAGGCGCGCACCAGCAACATCTATTCGAGCAGTGCGGTTTCGTCGACAGGCTGGGTTTCTGGGTTCATCGCGACTCCCGTTTTGATAGTGGTGACGGGAGTCTAGGCCGCCCCGGAGAAGCAGCAAGATGCTCGGCGAGGAGATTTGGCGACTAGGCCCAGGCTGGCGATGCGGCGATCTTCTCCGACAAAAAGTCAATAAAAATTCTGACTTTTGCGGTCAGCACGTTTGATTTCGGATAGACGAGCCACAGGGCCGACTGGTCGTTGATTTCATATTCCGGAAGGACACGAAGCAGTGTGCCATCGGCAAACTCGCGGTGAATGCTCCATAGCGAGTTCATCGAAATTCCTGCTCCCGCGAGCGTGGCGACCTTCTGACTCAAGCCGTCATCCAACACCAGTCGCCCCCCTGCCTGCCGCGGATCAAACAGCCCTCTTTGCCCATCACGACCGATGAGCTCTTTCGGCGAAGAGTCCCTGAACCCGATCAACTGATGCCCAGCCAATTCCTCCACATGGCGGGGCATGCCATGCTCTTCGAGGTAGCTGGGTGAGGCACACAGGACTCGCCGATCATCGGCCAGTTTTCGGCACTTGAGGCTACTGTTGTCGAGCGCAGCGCTGCGCAGGGCAAGGTCGAAGCTGCCCTCGATCAGATCGAAGGGCGTATCGGACAGCCGCAGGTCGAGCTTGATGCCGGGGTTTCGTCGCAGGAATTCCGGCACGAGCGGCGCGATGTGGAGTTGGGCAAAGGTGCTGGACGCGGCGAAGCGCAAGGTGCCGACCGCTATCGGGCGCCCCAGTCCCAAGGCTGCGCGTGCGGCACTTTCCTGCGCGAGGATTTCCCTGGCGTAGGGCAGGAATTCAGCTCCTTCCAGCGACAGGGCGACTTTCCGTGTCGAGCGACGTAACAAATCCGCCCCAAGGGTTTTTCCAGTTTCGCCAGTTTGACGCTGGCTACCGCCGCGGCCATGCCCATTTCGCGACCGGCTGCGCTGATATTGAGTCTTTCGGCCGCGAGGACAAATAGGCGAACGCTTTCGGTATCCATTGATTTATATCCACATCACGAATTCTGAACTTCATTTTATGCTGTTTATTTAACTGTTCGGAATTATTGTCTTGCTTGCCTCAGCTGATCACCCCTCCATGTTCGGGACGCCGTCGGCGTCGCAAATGGCGATCAGCCCCGGGATGACGCCGTCGAAGCATTCGCGGATGTTGGCGAGCAGCGCCTGCGACTGGCTGCTGCGGACGAAGATCGCCAGCCGCTGCTCAGCATCGACCAGCTAGCAGCCGGGCGCCCTGGCGTTGTTCGGCAGGCGGTCGACAGCGCAGGTGGCCAGGCTGATGGCCACGGTCTGAAGGATGGCAGCGTTGTCGCGGTCGCTCATCGGGGTCCCCGATTGGGTAGCTGGCGGCGATTGTAACGGGGCCACATTCTTGCCTGTGAGCGGCTTTTCTGGCCCCGGAGGTGTTCATCCGATGCTCTCGCGAGTGAGGCTGCCCGGCAATTCAGCGGCTCGCTCTCTTCGCCGGGCAGGGCAAGCTTCATCGGCTTCGGGGTTGGGTGGTCGTTACTTGGGTGGTCGTTACACTTCAGCGTGCCTTTTTCCTGTTTGGATAAGCGCCTCAAACGGCGCTTGCAGGCGCCAGTTTGTCTTGGGTTTTCAGATCGAAATCCGAGGCCTCGTGGCGTTCGTGCAGCTGTTCTGACGGCTCGCCCCAAGTGCGGTTAACCTTGCGTCCACGCTGGACGGCGGGGCGCTCAAGGATCTCCGCGCTCCAGCGGCACAGGTTCTTGTAGCTTTCAACCTGCAGAAACTCGCCCGCGTCATAGGCCTCACCCAGCACCAGATTGCCGTACCAGGGCCAGGTGGCGATGTCGGCGATGGAGTACTCGTCACCGCCCAGATAAGGGTGCTCGGCCAATTCGCGGTCCAGCACGTCCATCTGGCGTTTCACCTCCATGGTGAAACGGTTGATCGAGTATTCGAATTTCTCGGGCGCGTAGGCATAGAAATGCCCGAAGCCACCACCCAGGTAGGGTGCCGAGCCTTGCAGCCAGAAGAGCCAGTTCATGACCTCCGTGCGTGCCGCGGCTTTCCTGGGCAGGAAGTGACCGAACTTCTCGGCCAAGTAGAGAAGGATCGCGCCGCTTTCAAAAACACGACTGCCGCTCCCGGTATCAAAGAGTGCCGGGATTTTGGAGTTTGGATTGACCTCGACGAAGCCTGTCGAGAACTGCTCGCCCTCGCCAATCCGGATCAGGTGGGCGTCATATTCCGCGCCCGGCTCGCCGAGCGCGAGCAACTCTTCGAGCAGGATGGTGACCTTCTGGCCATTGGGCGTGCCCATCGAATAGAGCTGCAAAGGATGCTTTCCGCGCGGCAGCGTGGCCGCGTGGGTGGGCCCGGCGATGGGTCGGTTGATCTTGGCCCATTTCCCGCCATTTTCGGCGTCCCAGGTCCACACTTTGGGTGCTTGGTAATTATTGCTGTCAGACATGATGTTGATTTCTTCCTTTCATGTTCGGGACAAGCCCGGGGTTCGGGTTCTGCTGAATTTTGGACAATGGTTCCAGGATGTGCGTGTCGTTCTCCACCCCTTGTGCTCCGCTCACCAGGTGGCGACGCTTGAAGACTATCGCCGGCACAGCGCGAATGCCCTGGCTATGTCGGCTTGAGCAGCACCTTCTGCCCGGTCTTGTTGAGGAACCGCCGGGGCCGGGGCGGCGTGGTTTAGGTCGAAAAGCGGGAGCGGCGACAGTTTGGCCATGTTGGGGGCGCCACCAGCGTGAAAAATCCTTTCCAAAGGCCGCCCGGATTTCTTATTGTTGACGGGTGCCCTGAGCGGGTCAATTGAACTCAACTTTTTTCGCGCATGGAGGCGAGATGGATCGTAACTCTTCAGGATGGCTACGTGGCGTGCTGGTTTTAAGTGTACTGCTTGTTGCCGGGTGCGCCGGTTACAGCGGCAGTAATCTCAAGCCGGGGGTGTCGACATTGCCGGAGGTCATGGCCTCGATGGGGTCGCCGGCGATGGCCTGGAAGAATCCGGATGGCAGCGAGCAACTGGCCTACCCGCGTGGACCGGCCGGCACGCAGACCTTCATGGTGGATGTTGGGCCGGACGGCAAACTTCAGCGCATCGAAAAGGTGCTGAACGTCGAGAATTTTGCACGTGTCCAGGCGGGAATGAGCCAGGATCAGGTGTTGCGCATTCTTGGTCCTTCAGGATCGCAATGGACACAGTTCTACTCGCGGAGCAATCAACTCGCCTGGTCATGGTTGTTCTGCAACGATTGGAATGCCCAGGAGTTTTTTGACGTCATGTTCGACGCTAGCACCGGCATTGTGCACTCAACGGGGCAGCACCCGAATCTGGCGGGGCTAAGTGGTGTGCAGCCCCCTTGCAGTCGATGACGAAAACCTTGCATGACTCCTTGCACGGGCTTGGCGCACAGGGTGCTGTCTTTCGCGAAATCCTGGATCAAGCCGGCTCGCCGAGCACCCGCCGCAACTTCGGTGCAGCGAAGTCCATGAATTCAAGAAAGGAGATGACCATGGCTCGTGCCTACAGCGAGATCGCGTTCACCCCCTGCGTGCGCGCCTTCCAAACCCGCATGGGCAGTCGGCGAAACTTCGCGGCGGGCCGGCCGGCTTCCTGCGGGTGCTAGATCATCGCACCCTCGGTTACTCTGATTTTCGCGGCGAACGCCTGGACGTGCCAGGCCTGATTGCCGCCGCGCCCGCCGACGCGCTGTTCTACGTCTGCGGCCCGGCGCGACTGCTCGATGCCGCGCGCGACGCCGCAGCGACACACGGCGTTGCCGCCGATTGGCTGCGCTGCGAGCGCTTCCACGCGCCCGCGCACGCGCCGGACTGATGTGCATTTGCGTCTCGCGGGCAAAGTCGGCGGCCTTGACGCTTGACCTTGAATGTGAAAGTCGCGCAAGCGACTCACGAATCTTCCTTCTTCCCTCGCGGGAGAAGGGTCGGGGAAGAGGGGAAAACGGTCATGATTTTCATGATCTGGGGTGTCTCGATTGTCATGATCTTTAGGCGCATGGCCGGCAGTTCAGCGGCGATAGGTAATGCGATAGATCGCTCCGGCGTGGTCGTCGGCCACCAGCAGGGAGCCGTCGGGTAACACCAGCACGTCGCTGGGGCGTCCCCAGACGCTCTCGCCATCGTCAGCATCGAGCCAGCCGCTGGCGAAAGCTTCGTAGGCAATCGCCTTCTCGCCACGCAGACGTACCAGCGTTACCCGGTAGCCGATCTTCCGCGAACGGTTCCACGAGCCGTGTTCGGCGATGAAAATCTGCTGGTGGTATTCCGCGGGGAACATCGTCCCGGTGTAGAAGCGCATGCCCAGCGCAGCGGCGTGCGGCGCCAGCTTCTGCGCCGGCGCGACGAACTCGTCGCAGCGCCGCCGGGCGCCGAATTCCGGATCGGGCAGGTCGCCACCATGGCAGTACGGATAGCCGAAATGCATGCCCGCCCGTGCGACGTGGTTGAGTTCGTCGGGCGGCAGGTCGTCGCCAAGCAGATCGCGGCCGTTGTCGGTGAACCACAAATCGCCGGTCTGCTGCTGCCAGTCGAAGCCGACGCTATTACGCACTCCCCTGGCCACTATTTCCCAGCCGCTGCCATCGTCATTCATGCGCAGGATGTTGGCGTAGCGTCGCGGATCGGGTTCGCAGATATTGCAAGGTGCGCCGATCGGCACATAGAGTTTGCCATCCGGGCCGAAGGCGATGAATTTCCAGCCATGATGGGTCTCGGTCGGCAGCCGGTCAGTCACCAGCACGGCCGTTGGCGGGCGCGCCGGGTCTTGCCGGCCTTGCTCAACATGGTCGTAACGCAGGATGCGGTTCACCGCCGAGACATAAAGACTCCCGTCCTTGTAGGCGACGCCGACCGGGCGCTGCAGACCACTGGCAATGAGCTTCACACCCTGCACCTGGTAGTCGGCGCCGAAGCTCAGCGCGTGTACTTTCCCGGCCTGCATCGAACCGACGAAAAGCGTGCCGCCACGCTCATCGTGACGCCCGAGCGCCATCTGCCGGGCGTTGTCGACACGCGCCCAGGTCTCGATGCTGAAACCCGGTGGCAACTGGATGCGCTGCAGCGGTAACGCATCCGCGGCCAGGGTCAGCGGGAGAACGGCCAAAGCAAGCGCAAAGCAAATATCAATTCTGTGCATCGCAATTCCTCGCATTCTTCCGGCTGCGTCGTCGGACCGGCGTTTTCTTGAAGCGGTACGGGATCAGCGCGGGTGCAGCCAGCCGGGCAGGGAACTGTAGGGGTCGTCGCTGACCGTCGTGTCATAGGGGATGCCGTGAGCGTGCAGCCGCTCGGCCTCACCGACATGGGTGTTGTCAGTATGGCAGCGTCAGCGCTGAAACAAGTGGCGAATAGGCCGCTGATCAGAGGCGTTTCTCGGTCGGCAGTGGCGGTGCCGCGCGGCAAACGGCGAACATTTCTGCCGCCGCAGGTCCAAAACCATCGCTTGACGGCTGAGTGACACGTGCTAGCCTATGCTTTTATTGTCCCGGAGACTTCGATGGAAACGCGACAACTTGGCCGTGGCGGCCCGCGGGTATCGGCGCTTGGGTTGGGGTGCATGGGGATGAGCGATTTCTACACCGGGCGTGATGACAGCGAATCGATGGCCACCATCCACCGCGCGCTGGACCTCGGCATCAACTTTCTCGACACCGCCGATATGTACGGCCCGCATACCAACGAGGAACTCGTCGGGCGGGCGATCAGGGGGCGGCGAAGCGAAGTTTTCCTGGCCACCAAGTTCGGCATCTTGCG
Source organism: Candidatus Accumulibacter sp. ACC012 (assembly GCF_907163155.1). Lineage (NCBI taxonomy): Bacteria > Pseudomonadati > Pseudomonadota > Betaproteobacteria > Candidatus Accumulibacter > Candidatus Accumulibacter sp. ACC012. The sequence goes on along the minus strand of NZ_CAJQUC010000004.1, from coordinate 14,925 downwards.
CGATCCGAATGATGTATCGGTGCGCGGTTTCGACAGCCGCCCCGAGTACCTGCGCAGCGCGCTCGAAGGCAGTTTGCGGCGCCTTGGGGTGACGACCATCGATCTCTACTATCAGCATCGAGTTGACCCCAAAGTGCCGATCGAGGACACGGTCGGCGCGCTTGCCGAGCTTGTTCAGGCCGGCAAGCTGCGCTACATCGGCTTGTCCGAGGCCTCTGCCAGCACGCTCGAACGCGCGCACAAGGTGCACCCCATAACTGCGTTGCAGAGTGAGTATTCCTTGTGGTCGCGTGACCCGGAAGGCGAGGTATTGGCTACGTGCCGGCGGCTTGGCGTCGGCCTGGTTCCGTACAGCCCGCTCGGCAGGGGTTTCCTTACCGGGGCGATTACGCGCCCCGAGGATTTCGCTGCCGACGATTACCGGCGTTCGAGCCCACGTTTCCAGGGCGAGAACTTCACGCGGAATCTGGCGCTGGTAGAGCAGGTCAGGACGATGGCCGCCGAGATCGGCTGTACGCCGGGCCAGCGTGCGCTGGCCTGGGTGCTCGCGCAGGGCGACGACATCGTACCGATCCCCGGTACCAAGCGGCGCAAGTATCTTGAAGAGAACGCCGGCGCCCTCGCCCTTCGGCTGACGCCCGTGCAGATGGCTGCGCTGGACGAGGCGTTCCCGTTCAACGCCGCTGCCGGCGAGCGCTACCCGGCGAACATGATGGGCGCTGTTAATCGCTGAGGGTCGCTCCGACGAGTTGCGGCCTGTTGCGGGAAGCTCGCTGGCCTTGCAGCCGATGCCGATGATGTTTTGTGGCCTTGGCAGGCTGGCGCTGCGAGTATTTCGTGGTGAACCTGAATGAGGTACGATTGATCTGTTTTCAGGTCCGAGTCGCCCATGTCAAACGCCGCCAGCAAGGGGATTGCCAATGCTTTGTTCAGCAGAACGCTGAGCGGCGTGCTGGCGCTGCTCTTCGGGCAGCCGGGAAGCTCTTTCTACACTCGCCAAATCGTCAGGCGCGTGGGGACGGGCGGTAGCCAGGTCCACAAGGACTTGGAGCGCCTTACCGCTGCCGGACTGATTCTCCGGGAGCCGCGAGGAAATCTCGTTTTCTATCGCGCCAACCCCGACGCGGCGGTATATCCGGAACTCGTCGGCCTGGTCGGGAAGTCCTTCGGAATTGCCGACCAGCTTCGGCATTGTCTCGAGCCGGTCGTCAGCCGCATTCGGTGTGCGATCATTTTTGGTTCGGTAGCCAGAGGAGAGCAGCGCGCCGACAGTGACGTTGACTTGCTGCTTATCGGCGAAATTCGTCTCTCCGAACTGGCCGTTCCCTTGCACGAGGCGGAGGAAGCGCTTGGCATGCATATATCTCCGACGCTGATGAGTGCCGAGGAGTACAAGCTCAGGCGTCAGAATGACGACTACTTCTTGAAGAATGTTCTGACTGGCGAACTAATTACGCTTTGGGGCTCCCTTGAACCGACGGTGGCGTCGTGAGCGCCCTTGAAAACCTGGTGCGTATTGGCCAGCTCAAAGCGGAACCGCCTGCCGATGACGAAATCGCCACAGCCCTGCGCAAGGCTGCCATTTTTCTGGCCGACGCCGCCATTCCCTCGCTAAGTCCGCCTGGCCGTTTCATGCTTGCCTACGATGCCGCACACGCCCTGGCTTTTGCTGCCTTGCGCGCCAACGGTTACCGCCCGGATAGCGGCCGTGGTCACCGGGCCGTGGTTTTCCAGGCCCTGGCAATCACCGTTGATGCTCCGCCGCAAGTCTGGATCACCCTCGATCGCTACCATACCCGGCGCAACGCATCCGCATACGGTGGCATGGTCGAAGCCAGTGCTGGCGAGGCCGATGACCTGCTGGCTACCGCTCGCGCGCTTCATGATCTCCTGCGCAAGTGGCTGGCGAGCCATCGCCCGTCCGCTCTCTCCTGATTGAGTAGCTCGGCCTATCGACCGAGCCGCCAAACACCAGCTCTTGTTGGCGCGGTGGCGCCTGATCTTCTGCCGCGCCGCGTGCCGACAGCGCGCTGACGCGTACCCCGAGCAGGCGCAGCTTGCGATCGAGTGGCACGCGCCGCAGGCATTCGCCGGCGGCGCGGCGGATGGCCTGCGCATCGTCGATGGCGGCCGGCAGGGTCAGGTCGCGGGTGACGGTCTGGAAGTCGGCGAAGCGCAGCTTGATGCCTATCGTCCGGCCCTGGTAGTCCTTGCGGCGCAGGTCTTCGGCGACGCGCGTGCACAGTGCCGTGAAAATTGCGCTCAGTTCCGGGCGATCGTCGCGTGGATGCAGGTCGCGCTCGAAAGTCGTTTCGCGGCTGATCGATTTCGGCTCGGACGAGGTGCTCAGCGCTCGTTCGTCGATACCGTGCGCGGCGGCGAGCAGCCAGCGGCCATAGCTGCGGCCGAAGTGATGTTGTAGGAAACCGGCTTCGGCTTGCGCCAGTTCGCCGATGCTGTGGATGCCGAGCGCGGCCAGCCGCTCGCTGGCCTTGGGGCCGATGCCGTTGATTTTGCGCGCCGGCAGTGGCCAGATGCGCTGGGTGAGGTCCTCCGCGTTCAGCAGTGTCAGGCCATCCGGTTTGTCGAGGTCGGAACCGATTTTTGCCAGCAGCTTGTTGGCTGCGATGCAGATCGAGCACGACAGCCCGGTCGCCGCGCGTACCGCGTCCTTGATGCGCTGCGCGAGTAGCCGGCTGTCTTCGGCGAGCGTGCTGAGGTCGATGTAGATTTCGTCGATGCCGCGGTCTTCGATCTGCGGGGCGAGCTGCGCCACGGCGGCTTTGAAGAGGTGCGAGTAGTGCCGGTAGGCGGGAAAATCGACCGGCAGGAGAATCGCCTCCGGTGCCAGCTTGGCGGCTTTCATGATGCCCATCGCCGAAAAGACGCCGAGGGCGCGCGCTTCGTAGGTGGCGGTGGTGATCACGCCGCGGCCGGCGTAGTCGCGCAGGCGCGCGAAACGGCGCCCGCCGTCGGCGAGCTGCAGCGGCTGCTGCGTACGACTGCCGCCGATCACCACCGGCAGGCCGCGCAACTCCGGGTAGCGCAGCAACTCCACCGAGGCATAGAAAGCGTCCATGTCGAGATGGGCGATTCGGCGCGCTGGCGGCGTATCGGGCTGTGCGTCAGTGACCGGCATCAGTAGAGCAGGTATGCCTGGCGTTCTTCTTCCCAGAGATCTTCGTCGGCGCGGCTCAGGGCGTCGAGGTCGGCCGGTGTTGCCGCTGGATCGTCGACCCATTCGCGCAGCAGGGGCGAACCGTTGATCAGGTCGATGGCCAGTCGCTCGTGCTCGTATTCGTAGGGGAAATCGCGCCATAGCGGGTAGTCTGCCTGCACTTGCCGCAGCGCCTTGAAAGCCAGGCTCTGCAGCCGCCACGGGCGAAACCGGGAGTGTTGGTAGTGGGCGTCGTCGACGTGGATCTGTATTCCCTGGCAGAGCTTGCCGGCATGCTTGTGGAAAGTCGGCTCGAAGCAGCAGGCGCGCAGCCGGCAGCCGAGTAGCCAGTCCGGTGCCAGGGCGTGCATGGTTTTTAGCAGTTGCTCGGCGTCGATGTCCGGTGCGCCGAAAAGCTCCAGGGGACGCGTCGTGCCACGTCCTTCGGAGAGCGTCGTGCCTTCGAGCATGACGGTGCCCGCGTAGCAGCGCGCCATCGACAGGTTCGGCGCGTTCGGGCTGGGGTTGATCCAGCTGCGCTGCTCGCTCGGCCAGCCGTAGCCGGGTGCGGTTGTCGGCGCCCAGTCGTGCATGGTGATGACTGTGCACTCGATGTCGAGGTCCAGCGTGGCGATGAACCAGCCGGCGAGTTCGCCCATCGTCAGGCCGTGACGCATCGGCAGCGGCCCGGCGCCGACGAAGCTTTCCCAGCCCGGGCGCAGCAGCAATCCTTCGAGCGGGCGGCCAGCCGGGTTTGGGCGGTCGAGAATCCACACCTCCTTGCCGTGCTCGGCCGCGGCTTCGAGCAGGTAGCGCAGGGTGGTGATGAAGGTGTAGATGCGGCAGCCGAGGTCTTGCAGGTCGATCAGCAGGACGTCGAAACTGTCCATCATCGCCGGCGTCGGACGACGTACTTCGCCGTACAGGCTGAATATCGGGATGCCATGCGCCGGGTCGACGAAGTCGGGCGACTCGACCATGTTGTCCTGCTTGTCGCCGCGCAGCCCGTGCTGCGGCCCGAAGGCAGCGCTCAGGCGTAGCTCGGGCAGCGCGCCAAGGGCGTCGAGCGCGTGTCTCAGGTCGGCGCTGACCGACGCCGGGTGGGCGACCAGTGCCAGTCGGCGGCCGAGTAGCGGCTTGCGCAGTTGCGGGCCCTTGAGCAGGCGGTCGAGTCCGAACTCGATAGCGGGCATGTGGTTTTCCGTCAGTCAGGAGAGGGCGGCGATGGCGACAGTTCGAGCGTGAAGCCATCGCGGTGATGAAAATCCGGCAGCGCCGCCGGATGCTGCAAGGCCCAGTAGCTGTGGCAGCCGTCGATCGTATCGGCGGCTTCGACAACCGCTGCCAGAGCGATCTGCAGCCTTGCCGTGGCGGCCATCGGCGGCAGGTCGAGCGGCGCAATGATGGCCTCGATTTCCAGGCGGCCGGCAAACAGCCTGGCGACGATTTGCGGTGGCGTGAAGGCGATGATCGCTGTCTCTCGCTGGCGGTAGCCGGAGAACGCATAGCTGGCCCATTGCCCGGACGGCGAGAAGTTGAACTCGCGGTAAGCCGCATCGCCGGCGACGCCGACGAAGGCCTCGAAGCAGGTGTGTTGCCATAGGCCGTCGGTGCAGTCCGGTGTGCGTGGCTCGGGTATCCGCAAGCGCGCCATGTCGCCGCGCAGGCACCAGGCCAGTTCGAGATGGCCGTCCGTGCGCCATGTTGCGCACCCTTCGATGCTGCGCACAACAGGTGCCGGAGTGGCGGGGTGCGGACGCAAGCTGTGTGTGAATTTAGTCGGAAACATGGCGGAGGAAAAGCATTTTGGCAAAGCGATCGGCGCGGTGCCGCGGGTCGTGTTGCAGAAGCAGTAGGTGGCTATGTTGTCGCAAGCCCTGGCGCAACGCAACGGGCTGGGCCGGCCGTGAGCCTGGAAGCTTCCGGCTTGGTGAGCGGAAGGCTCAATACGACACTGCAAGTATTGTGATCGGTCCCGGCGTTGTTCCGGCGCATGGCTTTCCGAGACATGTCACGAACATTAAAGTTCAAGATTTTTTTTGTAGATTTGTAATTGATTGTAATTGATTGTAATTGACTGGCCACGCAAAACGGGTAGATACTGCGCCTCGCAGCGCTGGGGCGTCTAACTAAATAAACAATGGAGGTGCCTGTGTTCGGTATCCTGGGGATTGTACTATCGCTGGTGCTGCTGATCGTTCTCGCCTATCGCGGCTGGAACGTGATCATCATTGCGCCGATCTGTGCCATGGTCGGGCTGCTCTTCGGCGGGCTTGATGCGCCGATCATCGCCACCTACACGCAGGTCTTCATGCCCGCACTGGGCAATTACCTGATCAAGTTCTTCCCGCTGTTCCTGCTCGGCGCGGTCTTCGGCAAGCTGATGGATGACTCCGGTTGCGCACGGACCATCGCCCACAAGATCGTCGAGTGGACCGGCAAGGAACGGGCGATCATCGCCATCATCCTCGCCTGCGGCGTCCTCACCTATGGCGGCGTCTCGCTTTTCGTCGTTGCTTTCGCGGTGTTCCCGGTCGCCATTCAGATGTTCCGTGAAGGCAACCTGCCCAAGCGACTGATCCCGGCGGCCATCGCCCTTGGCTCATTCACCTTTACGATGTCGGCATTGCCCGGTTCGCCGGCGATCCAGAACGCCATCCCGATGCCGTATTTTCATACCGACGCCTTCGCCGCGCCGGGATTGGGTGTCATCGCCGGGCTGCTAATGTTCGGCTGCGGCAGCGCCTGGCTGATGATGCGTGCGCGGCGCGCGCGCAATGCCGGCGAAGGCTACGGTGAAGACGAGCCGGCGGCCGTCGCGGGTGAGCCAACGTCGACACCCGCCGGTGACATGCCGTCGTTCGGCGTGGCGATCATCCCGGTTATTCTGGTCTTGGTACTCAACTTCATTTTCAGCAAGTACGTTATCCCGGCCATGGACACCGACTACCTGGCGCTGCCGAAGTACGGCAAGACGACGGTTTCCGCTGTCGGCGGCACCTGGGCGATCATTCTCGCAATGCTGATCGCGTGCATGGTGCTGATTGCCTTGACCTGGAAGCGTTTCAGCAACGTTCGCCAATCGCTGACCGATGGCGCGCTCGGTTCGATGCTGCCGATTCTCAACGTCGGTTCCGAGGTCGCCTACGGCGGGGTGATCGCCAGCCTGGCGTCGTTCCTGATCATCAGGGACTGGCTGATGTCGCTCACCGACAATCCGATAATCGGGCTGGCGATCGTGGTCAACGTGCTCGCCGGCATTACCGGATCGGCTTCCGGTGGCATGAGCATCGCGCTGCAGGCGGTCGGGCAGACCTACCTTGAGCTGGCGCAGGCGGCCGGCATCTCCCCGCAAATCCTGCACCGCGTTGCCGCGCTCGCTTCCGGAGGCCTCGACGCGTTGCCGCACAACGGCGCGGTGATCACCCTGCTGGCCATTTGCAGGCTGAACCACAAGCAGTCGTACTTCGACATCTTCATGGTCGCCGTTGCTTTCCCGCTGATCGCGATGATTCTGGTGATCATTCTCGACGGCATGTTCGGCACTTTTTGAGGAGAACGCACGTGCGCATTCTTTTCGTTTTCCTTGCCGCCCTGTTTGCCCTGGCGCCGCACTCCGGCGTGCAAGCGCAGGCGGTGGCGAGGGCGGACGAGCTGCGTTTGCTGGCTGCAGAGCTTCCGCCCTACACTTTTCAGATCCCGCCAGTCAGCGTTACCGAGACGCCTGGCGTCAAGCAAGGCTTCGTTTATGAGCTGGTGAGCGAGATGGCCAAGCGCGCCGGCCACAGCGGCGTCATCGAGTTCATGCCCTGGGACGCAGCGCAGCGCATCGCTCAGACGCAGCCGAACATCGGCATCCTGGCCCTGACCCGCAGTCCCGAGCGGGAAGACAAGTACAGCTGGCTGGCAAAGCTCTACACCGACGATCTGGTTGTCGTCGGCGGCGCCGGCATCGACGTGGCTAGCCTCGACAAGGTCAAGGATCGCCCGATCGGCGTGCTCAGCAACTCTGGCGCCGAAGCGCTGCTCGAAGAGCGCGGCTTCAAGCGTATCCGGCCCCATCATGAGGAGTGGATGAACGCGCGCCAGATGCAGCAACGGCGAATCGACGCCTGGCTCGCACCGCGGCTGATGATCATCTACGGCATGCGCGAGGTCGGCGGCAACCTCGAGGCGCTCAACTTCGGCGAGATCGTGCGTGCGAGCGGGATCTACCTCGCCGGCTCGAAAGACCTGCCCGACGCGGAAGTGCAGAAATGGCAAAAGGCCCTTGAGGAAGTGAAGGCGGACGGCACCTATCAGCGCATTGCCGACCAATACAACCGTCTGAAGATCGAGCCGATACCCGATGACCTGCGGCGGCGTTTGAGCCAGCCGGTGTGGACCAACTGAGGCGGTTTTGACTCCTGGCACGCGACTCTTCAGGCGATTGCCGGAAAAGAACGTACCAGATTGCGCCGGATTTTCGGTCGGTTTCAAGGCGTGACAACAGGCGCATAGTCGCACTATGTAACTGTTGTCGTAACACAGAAGACGGGCGCAAAGACAAGCAAGATGGTATGTTATTTGACAGAAATCGCCTTGGTCTTTGGCACTTCAGCAAGCACTCAGGCCGTGCAGCTCGCAGAGCATGCGCTTGACGTAGGCGAGCACGATCCACAGCCAGAAGCTCAGGAAAAAGGCAACGAAGGGGAGGTGCCGGTCGATGACCACTTTCGGTGTTAGCCGGCGGCAGACGCCAAGAACCGGTCGGGTGACGACCTCGAACAGCCGATAGATCGGATTGCTGGCACGTCTGGCGCCAGCGAGAAGTGCGACTGCACCTTGCCCGAGCAGCGAGAGCAGGGCGACCTCGACCAGGGCACGCAAGATGGAGACGACAAACAGATCGGGGTGGCTCATGGTAATTTCGCGCTATCCACTCGGTCTTGCTGCGGTGGTGTCTGCAGATTAATGGAAAAGTCGCGCAAGCGACTCACGAATTCCCCCTCTCCACCCTGCGGGAGAAGGGACGGCGTACGGCAAGTGAAGAGGGGGACGATCATGACTTTCATGGTCCATGGATCTCGACTGTCATGAGCGTTAATTTTGAGTATCGGCGACATTATGCCCGGGCCTGGCTGTGGCGCCTCTGCGGGCGCGACGAAAAAGCCTTTGCCCAGTATCTGGTCGCCCATCGTTTGCAGCCCGACGACCTGCCGTCGGCACGTCATCTGGCGTTTATCGCGGCCGAGAGCAAGCGTTACGCGGCGGCCGACAAATGGTTTGTCGAATGTCTGCGCCTGGCGCCTGACGATGCTGAGCTGCATTACAACCATGGTTTCGTCCTTGAGCAGGCGGGCTCTTCGCGCGCGGCAATTGCTGCGTTCTCCGCGGCGCTGCGCCGCAAGCCGGCGCTCGATCGTGCGTGGTACGGAAGGGGGCTGGCGCATGCTCGTCTCGGCGAACACGCCGCAGCGGCCGAAGCGTTTGCGCACGCGGTCGAACTGCAACCGATGCATGCCGAGGCTTACTACCTGTGGGGAATGGCCTGTCATCACGCGGCGTGTCCGCAACAGGTCGCGGAGGTCGTCGAACGTCTGGTCAATTTTGACGCCAAACTCGCCGCCAGGCTGGTACGTGACGTCGGGCGAGAAGATGATCTTGGCCCGCTTGTTCCCGAAATGCCTTTCTGAGCGACCCGATGTGGGCCGCAACGTGTCGTACTATCACCATTTTCCTCGCCGGCTTTGCTGCAATCGCCGGCCAACCTCATCCAGCATAGGAGAAGCGCATGTCGCTTGATCGTCACCCCATGGCCGCCTCGCTGCGCGTTTCCGATACCGGCAAGGTTGTTTCGGCCCGCGCCGCGGTGGGTCTCATCAATGACGGCGATACCGTCGCCACCGGCGGCTTCGTCGGCATCGGTTTTGCCGAGAACATTGCCGTGGCTCTCGAGCAGCGCTTTCTCGAGGCGGCCGAAAGCGACGCCTCCGGCCTCGGCAGCCCACGTGATCTGACGCTGTTCTATGCCGCCGGGCAGGGCGACGGTAAGGAGCGCGGCCTCAATCACTTCGGCCATCATGGCTTGCTGAAGCGTGTTGTCGGTGGTCACTGGGGCCTGGTTCCCAAAATGCAGCGACTTGCGGTCTCCAATAGTATTGAGGCCTATAACCTGCCACAGGGTGTGATTACGCACATGTTCCGCGACATCGCGGCAGGCAAGCCGGGAACGATCACCCGTGTCGGACTCGGCACTTTTGTCGACCCGCGTTTTGGCGGCGGCAAGCTGAACGAGAAGACGGTTGTTGACATCGTCCGCCTGATGGAGATCGATGGCGAGGAATACCTGTTTTACAAGTGCTTTCCGATCCACGTCGGAATCATTCGCGGCACCACTGCCGACCCTGACGGCAACGTCACCATGGAACGTGAGGCGCTGACGCTGGAAGCGCAGGCCATTGCCATGGCCGCCAGGAACTCGGGCGGCATTGTCATCGTGCAGGTCGAGCGTATTGCCGAGCGCGGCACCTTGAACCCGCGTCAGGTGAAGATCCCCGGTATTCTGGTTGACTGCGTGGTGGTCGCCGAAAAGCCCGAATATCACATGCAGACCTTTGTCGAGCAGTACAGTGCGGCTTTCGCTGGCGAGATCAAAGTGCCGATGTCGGCCATAGAGACCATGCCGATGAGCGAGCGCAAGATCATTGCCCGGCGCGCAGCGCTCGAACTGCGCACCAACGCGGTGGTGAACCTGGGTATTGGCATGCCCGAGGGGGTGGCCAATGTTGCCGCCGAGGAGCAGGTCATCGACCTGCTGACGTTGACCGCCGAGCCCGGTGTTATCGGCGGCATCCCGGCCGGTGGGCTCAGCTTCGGTGCGGCCGTCAATGCCCAGGCGATTATCGATCAGCCCAGCCAGTTCGATTTCTATAATGGCGGTGGCATTGATATCGCTTTCCTGGGCCTGGCCCAGGCTGACCGCGAAGGCAACCTTAATGTTTCCAAGTTTGGTCCACGTTTGGCCGGCGCCGGTGGCTTCATCGACATCTCGCAGAACGCCAAGAAAGTGGTTTTCGTCGGCACCTTTACGGCGGGTACACTGGACGTGATGGTCGAAGACGGCAAACTGCGCATTCTCGAAGACGGCAAGGCGAAGAAATTCGTCGCTGCCGTCGAACACCGCACTTTCAGCGGCGAGCAGGCTGTCAAGTGGAACAAGCCAGTGCTCTACATCACCGAGCGTTGCGTTTTTCGCCTCTGTGCCGAAGGACTCGAACTGGTCGAGATCGCGCCGGGGGTGGACTTGCAGAAGGACATTCTCGACCGGATGGACTTCACGCCGGTGATGCGCGGGGCTCCGGCGCTGATGGAGGCGCGCATTTTCAGCGACGACCCGATGCAGCTGCGCCAGGAATTGCTGGCCATGCCGATGAGCGAGCGCCTCTCGTATGACGCCAACAAGAACCTGTTTTTCATCGATTTTTCCGGCTTGAGCGTACGCAGCGCAGCGGAGATCGAGGAGATTCGGCAAGCTGTCGAAAAACAGTTGGCACCGCTCGCTCACAAGGTCAAGACGATCGTCAATTACGACCGCTTCTCGATTTTGCCGGAACTGGTCGACCCCTACATCGCTATGGTCAAGGATCTGATGGATCGTCACTACCACGATGTCACCCGCTACACCTCGAGCACTTTCCTGCGCATGAAGCTGGCCGAGGAGTTCGAGAAGCGGCAAGTGGCAGCGCAGGTTTTCGCCAGTGAGGCCGAGGCACAAGGGCATTTCCGCGGGCCATGAGTTGGTCGGCCTGACGAGGTGAGGCGGCGGGCTGCCGAGCTTCTTCTCTGCTGGCCGGCTCGCCTTTGGGGTCGGCCTGCTCTCCGCTTGCGCAGGCGATTTGCCGCCGCACGGGCTTCGCTGTACTGCGCTTCGCCGCGCTGCGCGGCTGCATGTCGTTTGCATTGGGCTTGGTGGCACAGCCGTTTTGCGTTCGCACCCATGAACTTGGCCTCCGCGTTCGTCTTTTCATGCCGACAGCCTTGCCGTGTGGAGCGATCTGCGGCATCATCTGCCTCTATGACGACGATAGCCCGCACAGCTTTTTTTTCTTTTGTTTTGAGCCGATGAGCCAAGCACGTCGTCCCCTCTCGCCACTGCCGAGCCGCCCGCTGCCGGCGGTTGCGGCGACCTAGCGCGCATGGGGTCGCTCCTACGCCTGATCCGGGAACTCCTGCAAGAAGCTGCGCGAGACCTGGCGCCGACGCTGATCGTTGTCGCCATCTTCCAGTGGTTTTTCATCCAGCGCATGCCCGACAGCCTGGGTGCTCTGGTCGGTGGATTTGCCGCGGTCCTCATCGGACTGGCACTGTTTGTCAAAGGGCTGGACGCCGCGATTTTTCCGGCCGGTGAGACGATGGCATTCGATTTTGCCCGCCGCGGCTCCTTTCTGTGGCTAATGGCTTTTGCCTTTTGCATCAGCTTTGCTTCGGTCGCCGCCGAGCCGGCACTGATGGCCGTGGCCTACAAAGCCGAGGCAGTTTCCGGCGGGAGCATGGGGGCAACGACCCTGCGCATGGTGGCTGCCCTCGCCGTCGGCCTGGCGATCATGGTTGGCGTCTGGCGCATCGTGCTCGGCCATCCGATCGCTCTCTACCTGATTCCGGGCTATCTGATCGTCGTTGGCCTGACTGCGCTTTCGCCTCCGGAGCTGGTCGGCCTGGCCTTCGATTCGGGCGGCGTCGTCGCTTCCACGGTCACTGCGCCGCTGCTGACTGCCATGGGTGTGGGCCTGGCGGCGACCATTCGTGGCCGCAATCCAATGCTCGATGGCTTCGGTCTGATCGCTTTCGGTGCGCTGGCGCCGATGATCATCATTCAGCTCTACGGCATCCTCTTTTTTGTCCCTGCTACAGCCGGCACCGCAGTGTTGATCATGCCCACCATGGACGGGCATCACTTCGGCCCCGTGGAGATGCTCCTCAGCTTTCTGAACATGGTCAAGAACCTCTTGCCGATCATCGCCGTGGTCCTGTTTGCGAGCTTTGTCGTTCTGCGGCGGCCGCTTGCCGACCCCAAGGGTCTGGCAGTCGGCATGCTCTTCGTCGCCGTCGGCCTGTACCTGTTCGACGAAGGCCTGCAAATCGGTCTCTTCCCGCTTGGTGACGAAATGACCCGTGGCCTGATGCAGGACGGCGCGGCGATGTGGGTGCTCTATCTCTACGGCTTTCTGATCGGTTTCGCGACGACCATGGCCGAGCCGGCGTTGATTGCGCTGTCGATCAAGGCCGACGAAGTCAGCCTGGGCCAGTTGAAGGGCTTTTGGTTGCGCTCTCTGGTTTCCATCGGTGTCGGCTTCGGCCTGGTCGTCGGCTGTGCGCGCATCGTAGACGGGACCCCGATTGCCTATTGGCTGATCCCCGGTTACCTGCTGGTGATCGCCATGACCAAGCTCGCGCCGCGTTTTATCATTCCGATCGCCTTCGATTGCGGGGGCGTGACGACGTCGACGGTGACCGTGCCCCTGGTCACCGCACTCGGTGTCGGGCTGGCCGAACGCACCCCGGGGCGGGACCCGATGATCGACGGCTTCGGTCTGATTGCCTTCGCCTCATTAACACCGATGATTATTGTCATGTCCTACGGCATCATCGCCACCTTGCTGCAGAAGTCAAGAAAACCCGTCAAGGAGCAAACTTCATGAAATTCTCTGCTGTCGTGTTGATCGTTCCCGACGAGGACGAAAACAGAGCGGTTGAACTGCTCCAGCAGGCCGGAGCGACCGGCTTTACGATCATCAAGGGCAAGGGCTTGCGGCACAATGAACGCAAGACCTTTCTCGGCCTCGGTCTGGAGCGCAAGGAGTCCCTGCTGCTGTGCGTCACTGAACAGCAACTGGCGATGCGTATCCTGCGGGCGGTCAAGTTGCAGATGAAGCTCGATCTTCCCGGCGGCGGCCTGGCTTTTTCGATAGCGCTGGGTAGCGTCGTCGGAATCGGGCTGGAGCAGATGAAGCTGTTTCGCCGTGAGGTCGAAGAGGGCTTGTGAGTCGCTGTGCCTCGTGGCCCCGGTGTTTTTCGATTTCTGACCCTGGTCATCAAGTGAAGGAGTTCTAGCAATGCTGGTTGCCGGAATCATGAAAAGAAGCGTCATCACCATCAACCCGCTGGCTACCGTCCGCGAGGCGCTGATGATGATGAAGGAGCGCGGAGTCAAATCGCTGGTTGTCGAGAAGCGTCACTCGGGTGATGCTTATGGTTTGATCGCCTATCGCGACGTCGCCAGAGCGGTGATTGCCGACGATGGCGACATCGACCTGCTCAACGTCTATGACATCGCGCAGAAGCCGGCGCTACAGGTTTCGCAACACCTGGAAGTGCGCTACCTGGCGCGGCTGATGATCCAGTACGCGGTGAAGAGCGTGCTGGTCATCGACAACAATGATCTGCAGGGCTTCGTCTCGGATACCGATGTCGTCGGCAGTCTCATCGAACGGGCCGCAAAAGAAACCTAGAGTTTGCCAGTCATGGAAAAAAGCATTCGCCGCTATTCGGCCTTTATTCCCCGCTGGTGCCAGGCTTTTGGTGACCATGCGCCTGATCCCGGCGGCGAAGGCCGGGCGGTCGAATGGCTGCTTGGCGCCGACAGTGTCGGCGTTGTCGTCCTGCCCGACATTCGGCGCCTTCTGACCCACGAACTGCTCAGCGCGCAGCAGCCCCAGCTCGAGCTTGGCGAACGCTGCGTACGGCTCAACCAGCGGACATACGCCGAGATGAATGTTCTCGGGCATCCCGGTTACGCCGCCTTGCGCGAGTTGCTGCTCGGTCCTGGTGATGCCTACATGTTCCTCACTTATCATCTGATTTACCCGCCGGGGACGCGGATCATCACCATTTCACGCAAGCCGCCGCTGGCGCTGCTGTACAAGGAAATGGCAGCGCTGCCGATCACTGTTCACGAGTGAGTGGCGGCGCCAGCTGGCGGCGCGGGTGCGGACGTTTTACGCCGACCGTGGTGGTGCTCTCATGCCCGGAGGGCGAGCTCGCCGGTGCTATAATCGCGGCTCTTTTCTTCGCGTTTTTTAGATGCTTATCACCCGCCGCCTGGAGTTCGACGCAGGCCACCGCATTCCCGACCACAAGAGCCAGTGTCGTCACCTGCACGGTCACCGCTACGCGCTCGAGATCACGCTTGGCGGTGCGATCATTCAGCAGACGGGTGATCCGGCCAACGGCATGGTGATGGATTTTTCCGAAGTGAAGGCGCTGGCCATGCGGCATCTGGTCGACCTCTGGGATCATGCCTTTCTCGCCTGGGCAGACGACCAAGTGGTGGTCGACTTCCTGCACTCCTTACCCGACCACAAGACCGTACTGCTCGATTGCGTGCCGACGGCCGAGAACCTTGCCCAGCAAGCGTTTACGATTCTCGACGCGGTCTATCGCGACAGCTACGGCAATCAGTTGCGCCTCGAGCGCGTGCGCCTCTACGAGACGCCCAACTGCTGGGCGGAGGCGGTGCGCGGTTAATGTGAAAGTCGCGCAAGCGACTCACGAACCTCCCTTCTCCCCTTGCGGGAGAAGGGCCGGGGGTGAGGCGGGGAATTCAGGGAGCATGCTCCCTGCTCGTCGCACGATTCCGGCGTGCGAGCCGGAATGCGCACTGCAAGTGGAGGGGGGGCGGTCATGACTTTCATGATCCGGGGTATCTCGCCGTGTCATGACCGCTAGTGTACCAGCGCTTCCCGAAGCGCTTCGGCTGGTGCTTCGATTTCTGACGTATCGCCGTTTGA